>JBEEHU010000007.1:0-3927 GCA_041167565.1 Verrucomicrobiota bacterium
GCTTTGCACATGTCGTAGATGGTGAGCAGCGCGACCGCGACGCCGGTCAACGCTTCCATTTCCACGCCGGTCTGCGCCACGGTCCGCGCCGTGCATGTCACCTCCAGCCCCGATTGCAATGTCGCGACCTCGATTTCGACATGGGCCAAATTCAAATTGTGACAGAGCGGTATAAGTTCCGAAGTGCGCTTCGCGGCTTGAATGCCCGCAATCCGCGCGGTGGCGAAGACGTTCCCCTTTCCGATCTGGTTTTTTGAAATGAGAGCGAGCGTTTCGTTCCGCAGTTGGATCTTTCCCGAGGCGACCGCTTCCCGCGCACTGCGTTCCTTCGCCGAGACGTCAACCATCTGCGCGGCGCCGTCCTCGGCCAGATGCGTCAGGCGATTCATGACTCAGCCGCCGATCGCCACCATCATTCGGCCCGGCTGATAGCTTTCGCGGAAATCGTGCTGCTCGGGTTTGCGCTCCACCACATCGAAAAAGAAGCGCTTCAACTCCGCGTCAGTCGCGCCGGCCCGCATCACTTTCATGATGTCGAACTCTAGATAACTACCGAGACAAGGGCGCAGTTTCCCGTCGCAGGTGAGGCGCAATTTGTTGCAGCTCTCGCAAAAATGCAGGTTCGTCATCGCGCCGATAAACCCGATGTGCTGGGCGCGGCCCGGAATTTTGTAATAACTCGATGGCCCATTGGTGCGGAAGGTCGGGTCGGGAATCAGCGGGCCGTAATGCGCTTCGAGACCGCGCCGCGCTTCTGCGACCGGCAGGAAATTGCGATCGTCGAGCACATCGCTGTGGCTGACGGGCATCAGCTCGATAAAACGCAGGATGAGATTGCGCTCCGCCGCGTATTCCACCAGCGGGATGAATTGCTCTTCATTCCGGCCGCGCATGAGAACGCAGTTCAGCTTGATCAGCGGAAATTTCGCGGCGATCGCGGCGTCGATTCCATCGAGCGCCTGCTGGAGATAATCGCGGCCGGTCGTTTGCGCATACGACTCACGGTCCAGAGTATCGAGAGAAATGTTTACGGATCTCACCCCGGTCTCGCGCAATGCCTGCGCCATTGTTTTTGTGGCCGCAGATCCCGCGTCGCCCACAGGGACACGGCTACAGTCGCGGGCGAGCAACGTTCCGTTCGTCGAGATCCCGATGTCGTTAATGCCGGGAATGGTTGGCAGTTGCTGAAAGAAACCAAGCACGTCACGTCGCGTGAGCGGTTCGCCACCAGTGACCCGCAATTTTGAAACGCCCAGCTCGGTCGCGATCCGGATCAGCCGCAGTGTTTCCTCATAGCTCAGAACGTCTTCGCGCGGGAGCCATTCCTGTAATTCACGCGGCATGCAATAATTGCAGCGCTCATTGCAGCGGTCTGTGATCGATACCCGGAGATAGGAAATGCGATGGCCGTATCGATCTTCCATGGAAAGCGCAACGTTACCGCCGCGGCTGGGTTGAATCAAGATGCACCGATTGACTCACGAAAGGAGCGCCGTATGATTTTAAACATGAAGCGTCAAATTCTTCCGCGGGCGCTGACTGTGGTCCTTGCCGCCAGCGCATTTGTTTTCACGAGTTGTTCCACCACCGAGACTCGTATTTCCGATCATCCTGAGATTTTCCAATCACTCTCGCCGAGCGACCAGGCACTGGTGCAAACCGGCAAGATTCGTGAAGGCATGTCGCAGAACGCAGTCTGGCTCGCCTGGGGAGCACCGGATCAGAAAGCGACTGGCGTCGCGCGCGGGCGTCAGGTCGAGACGTGGATCTACAACGATTACGTTTACGCGAACGCGCCCTATCCGTATCCCTTCGGGCCGTTTGGTTACGGCGGTTACTTTGGCGGCGGCAGGGTGGCCTTCCATCATCACGGCAGACACCGGTTCGCCATTATCGGCGACCCATTCTACGATCCATTCTTTTATTCCTACATTCCGCCACGCGTCGCGTATCCGGAAAAGACAGTGACGTTTTCGAACGGCCGCGTCATTTCGATTCAGATCCTGACACCACCGCAGTATTAGGCGCGGCCGGGCTTGTTGTTCCGGCGCGGAAACGCCATCTTGGGCCGATGGCTTACGGCTCATTTCGGCAATTCGTCGATGCGCTAGACAACGCGGGCGAACTAACGCGCGTGACGGTTCCGGTCGAAACCGATCTCGTGATCAGCGAATGGGCCAACCGCGAAATGAAATCGCCGGGCGGCGGGAAGGCGCTTCTGTTCGAGAATCCGACGTTGGACGGGAAGCCATCGCAGTTCCCGGTGGCGATTAACACGATGGGCTCGCGCCGTCGCATGGCGATGGCCTTGAAAGTCGGGAGCGTCGAGGATCTCGCGCAGGAAATTCAATTGATCCTGAAAGCAAAACCGCCGACCGATCTGCGCGAGGGCTGGAGCCTGCTGAAGCAAGGATTGAATTTGCTGCATGCCCGGCCGAAGCACGCGAAGGAAGGGGCGTGCCAGGAGGTGGTGCACCGGTTGGGAGAACGTCCAACGTCCAACGTCCAACGTCCAACGTCCAACTCAGAGGGCCTCACCCTGGCTGATCTGCCGATCCTGAGATGCTGGCCGAAGGATGGCGGGCGCTTCATCACTTTGCCGAACGTGCACACGCGCGATCCTGAAACCGGAGCGCGCAATGTTGGAATGTACCGGATGCAGGTTTACGACGACCTAACGACCGGCATGCATTGGCAGGTGCACAAGGTCGGGGCGCGCCATGGGAAACGGTATTACGAACGAGGAGAAAAGATGCCGGTGGCGGTTTGTCTCGGCGGCGATCCTGCTTATACCTTCGCCGCCACGGCGCCTTTACCCGATGGGCTCGACGAAATTCTTTTTGCCGGATTCATCCGCAAAAAATCAGTCGAGCTCGTGCCGTGCAAGACGATCGATCTGGAAGTGCCGGGCGATGTTGATTTCGTCCTCGAAGGTTATGTGCAGCCGGGCGAGATGCGACCGGAGGGACCCTTCGGCGATCACACCGGTTATTACACAGCGATCGAGGATTACCCGGTCTTTCATCTTACCGCGATCACGCACCGCCGCGACGCGATTTATCCCACGACGATTGTCGGCATCCCGCCGATGGAAGATTTCTATATGGGCGACGCCACCGTCCGGATTTTCCTGCCCGTCTTCAAAATGAACTTCCCGGAACTGGTGGACATGACGTTGCCGCCCGAAGGAGTCTTTCACAATCTCGTCTTCGTCAGCATCCGGAAACAATATCCCTACCAGGCCTTCAAGGTCATGCACGGCCTGTGGGGGATGGGTCAGATGATGTTCAGCAAATATATCGTCGTCGTGGACGAAGACTGCGACGTACACAACACGAGCGAAGTTCTGTTTCGCTTGTGCGCGAACACCGACCCCGAGCGCGACAGCACGATCATTCGCAATCCAAGCGATTCGCTCGATCACGCGCCCAGTTCGCAAAACATCGGGTCGCATATGGGCTTCGACGCGACCCGAAAACTTCCGGGCGAAAACTATCACCGGACCTGGCCCGAGCTGTTGAAGATGACCGACGAAGCGCAAGCCATCGTCGATGCGCTGCAAAAAAGGTAGTTACGGTTTGCGGAAAACGCGGCCGGAAGTTGAATCGCGCACCAGGGCGCCGTGCGGAATTCCCCGAACGTCCACCAGGGCGTGCGGCGGATACGGGCTCTGAACTACCCCGCGCGTATCAGTCGGCCGGGCGTAGGGATAATAATCACGCGGATGTCCATCGTAGTAGCCGCGCTCATCGAGTTCCACGGTGGCGCCGATCAATGCTCCCGTGTGCGCACCGATTAGCGCGCCGACCGCTGCGCCGCGCGCATCGCCTGTCGCCGCGGCGCCGAGGACCGCGCCGGTGACCGCACCCCAACCGGCGCCTTGTCCGGTCGGCGTATCACAGGACGTGAAGGCAAATGATGCGAAGG
>JBEEHU010000008.1:0-4114 GCA_041167565.1 Verrucomicrobiota bacterium
CGCGATGCAGGGTTCGAACCTGCGACTTCTTGCGTGTGAAGCAAGCGCTCTACCACTGAGCTAATCGCGCGGGTGAGGAAGTGATAAGTGACGAGTGACATGTGACGAGTCAAGCAATTGTAGGGCGGGCGCGCTGGCTTGACGCGGGCCTTGCACCGATCGCGGGCATGCCCTTTGATGGCTTTCATGCGCAGGTTTGTTCCCGCCATTTTCCGGGCTCTGCGCGGGTATCGTCGCGGCGACTTCTTTGCTGATCTGGGCGCGGGCCTGACGGTCGGACTCATCGCGCTTCCGCTGGCGATTGGCTTCGGCATCGCTTCGGGCGTCACGCCGCAACAGGGGCTTTGGACCGGAATCATCGCGAGCCTCGTCGTGGCGGTGCTCGGCGGCTCGCGGTTTCAAGTAGCGGGGCCGACCGGAGCGTTTGTGCCGATCCTGTTTTCTGTGGTCGCCGTGTATGGATACGGCGGGCTCGCTCTTGCGACGATGATGGCGGGCGCGATGCTGATCCTTCTCGGCGCGCTCCGCATGGGGCGGCTGCTCAAGTTCTTCCCCTACCCGGTGGTGGCCGGATTCACGAGCGGCATTGCGATTATCATCTTCTGCGGACAGTTGAATGAATTTCTTGGGCTCGGTCTCAAGATGCCGGGGCACGTGCCGCAGCAAATCGCCGCACTCGCGACGCACCTGCAAGACATCAACTGGCACGCGTTCGCCATCGGCGCGCTGACGCTTGTGATTCTCTACACCTGGCCAATCCTGACCAGACGGGTCCCGGCGAGTATCGTCGCGGTCGTACTAGCAACGTTGGTCGCTTACTTCGCCGGCTGGCCGGTGGCGACCATCGACAGCCGGTTCGGCGGCATTCCAGCGGGCTGGCCCGGTTTGCATTTCCCAACCATCTCTCTCGAATCGATGCGCGATTTGATGGGGCCTGCGTTCACCATCGCTGCCTTGGGCGCGATTGAATCCCTCCTTTCCGCCATGGTTGCCGACGGCATGACCGACACGCGCCACGATCCCAACCAGGAGTTGATCGCCCAGGGAATCGCGAATGTTCTTTGCCCGATCGGCGGTGGCATCCCCGCCACGGGAGCGATCGCCCGCACGGCTGCGAACATCCGGACCGGCGCGCGCACACCCGTCGCCGCCATCGTCCACGCGCTGGTGCTTCTGGCGGTGGTTTTTCTGGCCGCGCCGCTGGCCGGATACATTCCACTCGCGGCCCTCAGCGCGGTCCTCCTCACCGTCGCGTTGCGCATGGCAGAGCTGCACACCTTTGTCGAATTATGGCGCGGACCGCGCGCGGATTTCGGAGTGCTGATTGCGGCGTTCGCCCTCACGGTCGTTTTCGATCTCACCATCGGCGTCGGCGCGGGCCTGGTCATGGCGGTTGTCCTTTTCCTTCGCCAGATGGAGGAGGTAACTCACGTGCGCCTGATCACCGAGGAAAGCGAAGACCCGGGCACCGGGTCGCACAGCATCCGCGGTAAGGAGATTCCGTCCGACGTGATTCTCTACCGCATCGAGGGACCGATGTTTTTTGCCGCTGCCGAAAAACTCGACGTGGCCTTGCGCGGCTCGGGCGGCAAGCCACGCGTGGTCATTTTCCGGATGCGAAGCGTGCCGGCGATGGACGCGAGCGGTCTGCACGCCTTTGAAGGCGCGATCGAAAAGCTGCGCCGCGACGGGATCGACATTTTCCTCACCGCCGTCCGCCCTCAACCGATGAAAGTCATGTTTGAAGCCGGCCTCGCCGAACGTCTCGGCCTCGATCGCTTCTGCGCCGACATCGATCAAGCGCTCGCCTCTGCCCGCGAACTGTTATCGGCTCGCAAGGACCACTAACGGAAAGTGCTCCTGTCGGCTTGTCGAGCCTGACTGCCGGGATTCACAACCCTGACGGCCGCGATGATCGGGGCAGACGATATAATGTTTGAGAGGCGGGTTTCGGAGTTTTCCTCGTAGCTCGTCACGTGTCACTTTGATGACATTATGAAAATGGAAAAAAAGCGAAGCGCTCGCCTGCGGAAATCGATTCCGGCGCCGGCGTGCCCCGGTTGCAGGATGAAGAAGAACGAGTGGCCGGGCGAAGGCTACACCCACGAGGGACAAACCTACTGCTGTCAGGGTTGCGCGGAAGGCACCGGTTGCACCTGCGTCACCGTCGGGAAAACTGGATTCTCACGCCGAGGACAGAAACTCACGAAAGCCGAGCCCCGTCCCGGCGAGCAACGCTCCGGCGCGCCCGCACCAAAGGGCGAACTGAGCGGAGAACGTGATAGTATCGGCACCGCTGAAGCCATGGATCAAGGCGGCTAAAGAGCGAGCGCCCGCGCTTCCGGGACGAAGGCGTGTTCCCGCTCCATTTTCGGCACAGACGCGCAGGGAATTCGAAGCGGCCATTGTCACGATCCTGCAACGGCAATGGACATCATCGATCCCCCTGCGCTTCCTGCAGCGCCTTCCAAAACGCGAATAGGATTTCGACCCTGAATTATCTCCAAATCTTGTGCTTCCCGGACCGAGCCGCGCTAGGAAGCATTTGGTTTCAAGATTTCGGAACTACGATAGACAAATAAGCCTATCCGCGACGTTAGTGTGACATGCAATATCGCCCGATCTGTCGGTCACTACTGGTAGCCGCATCAGTTATTTTCACGAGCAACATTCTGCCCGCGCAAACTGCCTCGCCTAGCATGCCTGCGTCCCCACCTCCGCATCGTGTCGAAGCGCCGGGGCCAGGCGCGCCGCCGCGGCCGGAACCTCTTGCGGAAGCTAAACTCATTCCGCAACCAAAGAGCGACCAGGAACTGGCGGCTGCCATAAAGAGGCTGGGCGATGACCTCGCCGCATCGGGTCGATTTTCCGGAAGCATCCTACTGGCAGTGGAGGGGAAGCCTTTGCTCAGCGACGCCTGGGGCGAGGCGAACCGGCAAACCAGGGTGCCTAATACATCGGATACATCCTACGATGTCGGGTCGATCGGGAAGCAATTCACGCAGATCGCGATTCTTCAGCTGGCGGAGGCCGGCAAAGTAAGTCTGGACGAGACTTTCGGGAAGTACCTGACGAAGTATCCGAACAGCGACATCGCGGGGAAGGTGACGATCCGACAACTCTTGGGCCACAACAGTGGAATGGGCGACTTCTTCGCCAACATTACGCCTGAGACCGATCTTAATTCATTGCGCCAGCTAAAGGATTACCTTCCACTCTTTGGGCAGACGCCGCTGGAGTTTGAACCGGGCACGCAGACTCGTTACTCAAACACGGGCTACATTGTTCTTGGCATGGTCGTCGAAGCAGTGAGTGGCGAGGACTACTATAAGTATATCGAGGATCATATTCTCAAGCCAGCGGATATGACGCACTCCGGCTTCTTCGATCGGAGTCATTTGCCCTCGACGGTGGCGCATAGTTATGAAGACGGAAAAGATGTGACCAGCCGCCATGACGTGCGCGGTTCGCCGGCTGGCGGCTTGTACGCATCAACCGGTGACCTTCTCCGGCTGGTGCAGGCGATCGATGCCGGGAAGCTGATCAAGCCCGAATCGGTGAAAGTGCTGCACGAACTTCTGCCTCGTCCGCCAAACGCGCCGCGACTTGCCCATGAGCCCAAGTTCATGGCCTTCGGCGGCTCTCCCGGGGTTAATGCCGAACTGCTGGTTGATTCCAGCGGTCGCTACACCCGCATCATCCTATGCAATGGCAGCCCGCCGATGGCGATGTCGGTGGGAGCAGCTATCCGTGAGTGGACAATAGAGATGCCTAAGTAATGGCCAAGCTGTACTCATCTCTTCGCGCGCGTGTAGCAGATCCCAAGACGGCGTATTGTTGCGACTGAATCACAGCAACTCGTTAATTAGCGCTTTCGCCTGATCCGAGGGGATGCCAAGGTTGCTGCGAAAGGCGAGCGGGCCTTCGCCGGTGTGGAGGACGGGCTCTTGTTCTTCCAGGGTCTCTAAATCGGTGCGGCGCCAGAAAAGGCCGATGGGGATCTCTTCGCCCCACTGGTAGCCGCGGTCGATCGCTTTGTGCAAGTCAGTTGGGTCGTGGCCTTGTTCCTCCAGGATCTTTATGCGCGGGTTGAACCACTGGTAGGTGTTGTCCT
>JBEEHU010000009.1:0-11978 GCA_041167565.1 Verrucomicrobiota bacterium
GAGATCGAGCGGATCATCGCCCACATCGACGCGTTCGATACGATCGAAGATGTGGCGGATTCGGACGGTTCGACGATAACGTCCGGATTGAAACCGGAGCACATCGCGATCTTCGATTGCGCGTTCAAGGCCTACAAAGGCGAGCGGAGTCTCGGCTACATGGCGCACCTGCGCATGATGGCCGCGGCCCAGCCGTTTCTCAGCGGCGCAATTTCCAAGACGGTTAACATGCCGGAAACGGCAAGCGTCGAGGAAATCATGAACACCTACATCGAGGGATGGCGGCTTGGATTGAAGGCGATCGCGATTTACCGGGACGGGTCGAAGCGCTCGGCGCCCTTGAACACGCGCAAGACCAGGGACATGGGCGGAACGGATCATGAATCCGCGGTCGCTTCTTTTGATCGCGGCGAATTAGAAACACGCATTGTGGAGTTGGATCAGGAAGTGGCCTCACTCCGATGCCGGCTCGACCAGCCGTCGCGGCATCGGATGCCGGATACGCGCATGTCGTTGACGCACCGCTTCGAGATTGCGGGACACGAAGGTTACATCACGGTCGGTTTGTATGAAGATCGTCAGCCCGGCGAACTCTTCATTACGATGTCAAAGGAAGGGAGCACGATTGGCGGCTTGATGGACACGGTCGGTACGCTCACTTCCATCGCGCTGCAATACGGCGTTCCGCTCCAAGGGTTGGTGAAGAAATTTGCCTATCAACGCTTCGAACCGAGCGGATTCACGAAGAATCCCGACATCCGGAACGCGACCAGCATTACCGATTACGTCTTTCGCTGGCTCGGCTGCCAGTTCATCCCCGGCTACAAGGAAGCGACGTCACCCAATCGCGGCCAGAGCGAGCTGCCGATGAAGGAAATTCCGGAGATGGAAAAAAAGGCGCTCAACCGCCCCGTCTCCGATTTGTCGCGCACGGCGGAAAAGGAGTTGATCGACGTCATCACGAGTCATGCGCCGAACGAAGGCGCACCTCATGTAAGCGGCAACGGGCATACCCATGCGGATCGCGTGCAGGAAGTTCTCGGCAACATGTTCATGGACATCATCTGCTCGCACTGCGGCAGCAACAAAGTCGTGCGCGCCGGCGCCTGCGGAGTGTGCACCGAATGCGGAACCAGTCAGGGATGCAGCTGAGATAACGTCGATTCGTTAGGCCGCGGACGGTCGATCATGCAACTGGAAATCTTCACGCTCTGCGACGCGGCTACGGAACACGCGGGCAAGCTAAACATCATCGGGACTTTCGACGCGCTCGGCGCACTCGAGGCGCCGATCGCGCATCCGCAATGCGCCATCGCGGGCCGGCTGCGGTTCGAAGAAATCGAGGAGGGCGAGCACCGGGTCAGCCTCACTTTCGCGGACGAAGATGGGAACATCGTCATGCCGAAGTTCGATTCGACGTTGGCGGTAAAATTTCATCCGCGGCAGCGCACGGTGACTTCGCATTTCGTGATGGTGATCCAACAAATCCGCCTTCCGAAATTTGGCGAATACACAATCGATCTCGCGGTGGACGGCCGGCAGTTGGGTTCGCTTCCGCTTTACGTGCAAAAGGTCGAACGACCGGGCTGATTGAGCCGCCAGATTTTCGGGGATCGCGCGCAGCGTAAATTATCGGTTGTCAGCGGGGGCAGAATCCACGATCTAATGCCGCGCACTCGCTCCCCCAGGCTCGTAGTTTGCGCCACCGGCCTTAACGAAGAACCGGGACGAACCTCTAAAGCGATTCAGGATTGTAGTTTATGAACGAAGCAGACATTCAGCGGCAAAAGGAAATCAAGGAAGCTGAAGAGCTGCTTTTCACCGGTCCGCAGGCGCTTGGTTTTGCGAAAGGACTGTTTCTTGGCCGGTTCGTTTCCGATTGGGCCATGCCGTATCCGCGCGTGCCCGCGGCGCAGCAGGCGGAGCTGGATAAATCGCTCGCGGAGGTGCGCGAATTCCTGGATCAACATCTCGATCCCGTGGCGATTGATCGCGCGGCAGACATCCCGCGCCATTTGATCGACGGCCTGGCGCACACTGGTGTCCTCGGTATGACGGCGCCGAAAGAATATGGCGGCCGCGGATTTTCCCAGCGCGCTTACTGCAAGATCCTCGAGGAAATCGGCGCGCGCTGCGCTTCGACCTCGGTCTTTACGAATGCGCACCACTCAATCGGAATTCGCGCTCTGCTTTTGTTCGGCACCCGCGAGCAGAAACAAAAATGGCTGCCGGCGCTGGTGACGGGCGAGCAACTGGCGGCGTTCGCATTGACGGAACAAGAAGCCGGTTCGGATGCCGCGAATGTCCAGACGCGCGCGGAGCCGAGTGCGGACGGCACGCACTATATTTTGAATGGCGAGAAGCGTTACATCACGAATGCGTCGATCGCCCAGGTCCTGACGGTGATGGCGCGCACGCCGGTGCCGGGATCGGACAAGACAGCCATCACGGCGTTCCTTGTCACTCCCGACATGCCGGGATTCACGATGCTCGAGCCGCGGATGGAAAAGCTCGGGATTCGCGGGACGGCGACCGGCCGTTTCGCGATGCGCGACATGCCGGTGCCGAAAGAAAATATTCTCGGCCCGCTCGGCAAAGGATTGAAAGTGGCGCTGACGGTTCTGGATTTTGGGCGCACGACCTTTGGCGCGTGCTGCACCGGCGCGGCAAAGACCTGCCTCGCTCTCGCGGTCGACCACGCGAACAGGCGCCGGCAATTCAAAAAGACCTTGGGCGACTTCGATCTCGTGAAGAAAAAGATCGGGCGCATGGCGGCCGACATTTACGCAATGGAAGCGATGACGGCGGTGACGGCGTCGCTCATCGATCGCGGCCTGGAAGATTACATGATCGAAACGGCGATGCTGAAGGTGTTCACCACCGACCGGCTCTGGGAAGCGGTCAACGACGCCTTTCAAATCCATGGCGGCTCCGCTTATTTCACGGACTCGCCGCTGGAGCGGATGCTGCGCGACGCGCGGATCAATCAGATCGGCGAGGGCAGCAATGAAGTGCTCACCTCGTTCATCGCGCTCGTGGGAATGCGCGGGCCGGGAATGGAATTCAAAGAGATTTACGACACGATGTTCAAACCGAGCCGGGGTCTCGGAAAAGCGTGGACGGCTGGAATGAATCGGCTGGGCGCGGCCGTGAAAATTCCGAGTGTCCCGGTGAAGAGCGATGCGCTGCGTTCACAGGCTTCGCAGCTTGGGCGATTGATCTGGCGCTTCAATTTGAGTGTGAATCGCGCCCTGATTAAATACCGCGAACCGGTCATGGACATGCAGCTCATTCAGGAGCGAATCGCCGGCGCGGCCATGGAGATGTTCGCCTCGGCTTGCGTGATCAGCCGGCTGGATTCCGATCTTCAGGGCGTCGCGCAAAATGGCGCGTCGGCGGCGGGGAGCCGTCGGGCGGCCGAGCTTTTCCTTCGGCAATCGTTCCATCGGATCAAACGGTTCCTGAGCGAGCTGACCGATAATGACGATGAAGCGCTCCTGGCCACGGCGAATTCGGTCCTCGGAAAAACCGATCGCGGCAGCCTGAACGGCCGCTGAGTTTATCTCGACCGATCGGGAGCCATCGAACGAGGTCCTTAAAGAACAGGCGCGGGCGATGACGCCGGACGGGCTTCATCCAGCGGAATAACTGAAGCTTCCTTACGGCGCCAGAAGGTCGGGATCGTGAGAGTTTTCCATCGCAAGCAGGGAGCTTCGATCAAGCGATAGCTCAGGAAAGCGAAGACCGATGTCACAAGCAGCGCCCCCGCAAAAAACGCGATGAAGCCAAAGTCCTGAAGGCGGAGCAAAGCGAGCGTCTGCTGCGCCGGGAAGGCGTAGATGTAGGTGCCGTAAGAGAAATCCCCCTTCCTATCAAAGCGCGCGAAGGGCAGCGCAAACGCGAGCCATAGAAACGCGTAAGGTATTGCGATCGGAGCCACCAAGCCGAACGCCCCGAAAGGAAGACTCGCCACCAGCAGGACGGCGGAGATCACGAATAACGTGCGGGAATACGGGATCTTCTCTTGATAAACAAAGCACGCGCAGCCGGCGGCAAAGAATGGGCAGAGCATGACGAGAAACTTGAATCCACGAATTGGGAAGCAACCCCAGAAGCCGATTGGATCGAGATAATAAAATGCATACAAACCCCATGACACGACAAACAGAGCGGCCACGATAAACCTGGCCCGTCGTAATATTCCGATTGCCGCCAGAGCCGCGACCGCGAGATAACAACTGACTTCAATGGGAAGCGTCCAAAGCGTCCCGTTGAGGATGTTCGGCGTCGGATTCTGCCTGAGCAAACCGGCGATCGTGTTCGGTTGGATAAACATGATCCCCGGAATGCTGAATTCATTCAGATGAAACAATCCGGCGTTGCCGATCATGAATGCTTGAGGCGTATTCCACGGCAACGAGAAGGCTCCCGTGAGCGTATCGAATTCGATGTAAGACATCACCGGCACAAAGAAACAGGCGCAAACGACGAGGCAGACCCAATACCCCGGGAAAATGCGCAGGAACCGGTGCCAGAGGAACCGAATGACGGACGGGCAGTATACGGCGCTGCGAGAGATCAAGAAACCGCTCAGGACAAAGAACATGGCGACCGCGACCAGCCCGATGTTGAGCCGGCCTTTCGTGATGCCGTCCAGGGGATCGCTGCCGAAGCCTCCGACGGGAAAGCTATGAGAAAAGACAACGAGAACTGCGAGGGCGAGCCGAAGAAAACCGAAGGCATTATTCCTGGGGTTAAAGGCTTGGGCAAAGGTTCGAGGGCGTAGAGCGACTGGAGGCTGGGCTGAACGCATCCGCTAGCGTTAGCAGGAACTGTGCTCTCGCAGCTCTGTTGAATTAGGCGCCGTCCCGGTGAGAAGCAGCCTCGGTTAACCCCCAGCCTATGGCGCAATTCTAGCTATGAAGTGGAGAGTATGCGATTCGATGAGCTGGAACTCAGTCGGACCGAGCCGTGCGATCTCGGGAGCAAGCGGCTGCTTATTTTTATCGTCGCTTACAACGCGGAAACGACGATCGAAAAGGTCCTTAGCCGCATTCCGGCGTCTCTTCATTTGGAAAACGTCGAAGTGCTGATCATCGACGATTTCTCCCGGGACAATACCTTCAGCACCGGCCTCCGCTTTCAGCAGCGAAATTCCGATTTCAAAATCACGGTGTTGCGCACCCCGGAGAATCAGGGTTACGGCGGGAACCAAAAACTGGGATTTCGCTACGCGATCGAGAACGGGTTCGACATCGTGGCGCTTGTCCATGGCGACGGACAATACGCGCCGGAGAAATTACCGGCTCTTTTGCAGCCGCTCGTTCGAGGTGAAGCGGATGCCGTCTTCGGCTCGCGTATGATCGACAGCCGGGCTGCGCGCGCCGGTGGAATGCCGGCCTATAAATGGATCGGGAACAAGATCCTGACCGCTTTTCAAAACCGGATGCTCCGCACGGGTTTCTCCGAGTTCCATTCCGGTTACCGGCTCTATTCCACCTCGGCGTTAAACCAGATCCCGTTCGAGAAAAACACGAACGATTTCCATTTCGACACGGAAATCATCGTGCAGTTGGTGATGAAGAATCTCTCCATCGCCGAGCTGCCGATCCCGACTTACTACGGCGACGAGATCTGCCACGTCAACGGGTTAAAGTACGCCTGGAACGTCTGCAAGACGATGCTGCGCGCGCGGTTCCACGAGATGAATTTGCTCTTCGACCGGAAGTTCGACGTTCATCCTCCGGAAGAAAACTACGATCTCAAGCTCGGCTACGCTTCTTCGCATACCGCCGCGATCGAGGCCGCGCGTCCTGAGAGCCACATCCTCGACGTCGGTTGCGGCCGCGGTTATGTCGCCAGAGAGCTGGCGGCAAAGGGATGCCGGGTCACCGGCATGGACCAATACATTCCCGACATATCGCCCGCTTCGGGCAGGATCGACTTCATTAAATGGAATCTGGACCGCAAGGAATTTCCCGTAAACGTTTCCCAGTTCGATCAGATCTTCATGCTCGACATCATCGAGCACTTGAAAGAACCGGAAACCTTCATGGACGAGCTTCGTTTCGCGGCGGTGTGCAAGCGGCCGGAGGTCGTGATCACAACCGCGAACATCGGATTCCTGATCACGCGGCTGATGTTGCTCTTCGGTCAATTCAACTACGGGCGGAAGGGAATTTTGGATGCCACGCACACGCGCCTGTTCACCTTCCGGACGCTGCGCGATTTGCTCGATCAATCCGGCTACAAGATTCTCGAAACCCGCGGCATCCCCGCGCCTTTCCCCAAAGCGCTCGGCGACAATTGGTTTTCCCGCCTGCTGCTCCGCGGCAACGAAGCACTCATCCGGGTGAGCAAAGGATTGTTCTCCTACCAGATTTTCGTTCGGGCCGAGGCGAAACCGACCGTCAATAATCTGCTGGGCGAGACAATCGAATCGAGCGATCGGCTTCGGGATTCAGTTCTCAAGATCGCCTGTTAGAGCTGTAGTTACTTTAGAATCTGGAGGGCGCGGAGTAGTCCGCCGGTGACGAGCTCATAGAGATCGTGCTCCACGAAAAAGATGTGGTATTGCCGCAAATCGATCGCGCAGAGGAGCACAATGGCGACCGGTAAAATAATTTCGCGGCGGCGGACAAACGGCCGAGTGAAATCGATGAGAGAGGCGAGAGCGAGATAACGAAGCGGCATGTCCCACATATTAGTGTAGCGGAGGTTCATGCCGTAACGGACGTTGCACATCATGAGGTAGGTAACGGCCATGAAGGCAACCAGGTAGAGCGCCTGCTTGTTTTCTAACTTGAGCCGGAAGATCGCGCCCCAAGCCAGGAGGAAAATGACCGGGCTCGCGAGGAGCAAATCGATGAGGTAGCGATACCACGGACCATCTCCAGTCGCGATGGCGTACGGCAAAACGGAGGCCTTGCTCACGAGCAGCCGATAGGTGAGGTAGAAAGTCTCCGCGCTGCCGCATAAGAAAATCAGCACAACCAAACCGACGAGGGGACCGGCGACTGCAACCAAAAGCAGATTGCGGGTGACGGCGCCGAACTTCAGCCAGCGATTCAGTCCGATCAACGCCAGCAGGCCGATATAAGCGAAGAGCGCGTTTTCTTTCGTCATTACCATCAGCGCCAGGCTCGCGCCGAAAATTGAAAGCCGCAGCGCGTCGTTAGGCCGGCGCAAGTTTTCCCACAGGAACCAAAGCCCCATGGTCGCCCAGAAGGCGAAGAAACCGTCGATGAGCGCGTGTTGCGCCATATGAATCTGGGTCGGCGCGCAACTCATCAAGGCGAAAACGCCAAGGCCCCAGAACGGTCCCCCTAGACGCCAGGCGAACGCTCCGGCGGCAAAGAGTAAAAGGATGCTGAAAAGACAGGAAACGCGGTGAAGCGAAACCAGCGGGTCGGCGCCAGTCACTCCATGCCAAACGTAGGCGGAAAAAATGTAGAGGAAGCGGGTCGGCGGTAGAATCGCGGCCGGCAGTTTTTGTTGCCGTTCGACGTAGTGTTCCGCGAAATCCGGGTAGCTCGTGATTCCGTAGGTAATCAGATCGGTGACGTATCCCCGATAAAGGCCTTCGTCGTAACCGACCGCGGTAAAACTCGACGACGGATAAACCCGAACGAGAATTCCGATGAGAGCTACCAGGATGAAGCCGAGCCCCAGCAACTTCCGCATCCGTTTGGAAATCGGTTCATTCATGGCCATGGGAAACGACATTGTGCCTGGGTGAGCCGGAGAAGAAAGAAACTTTGGGTCATGGTTTTGAGGCAACGCTCAGCTGCTCAACGAGCGCTTTGAATTCCGGTTGAGCCGCATCGAGTTCGACCGCGCGAGCAGCTTCGACTCGCGCGGCTGCCTGATCTCCCAGAGCGGCCAGGCCTTTGGCGAGCAGGTAATGCGTCTTCGCGTTGCGCGGTTCCAAGGCGAGGGCGCGTCGAAAATAATCCGCAGCGGGGCTCGGTTGGTTTTCGTTCAAGGCCAGCACGCCGAGATTGTTGAGCGCGCCTTTATGGGCGCCATCGGCCTTGAGAGCGGCGTGATAAAATACTTTGGCCCCCGCGGGATCGCGTTCCGCCAAGCGCAGGTTGCCGAGGGCGAAATTGATTTCGGCGTTATCCGGCACATAAGCGTGCGCGCGCTCGAGGTGTTGTTTCGCCTCCGGCAGATTGTTCGTCTCGAGCGCAAGACGGCCGGAGTTGTAGGCTTCCATGGCCCAGAGAGCGGGATCATGCCGGGGCATGCTTACGAAGATCGCGGCCGCCCCAAGCAGGGCAAGATAGAGCGCTGCAGTGCGGAAACGGCCTAACAACCAGTGGGTCCATAACTGATGCAAACCAAGCGCGGCAAAGACCAAAAGCCCCGGAACCGCCGCGAGCCGGTAGCGTTCGGTCACAAAAGTCGGAAGGACCGCGCTCATCTCCAAGAGGAGAGCGCCACCAACCCACCGCGACGCGGGGAAAGTGCGCCAGGCGAAGAAAAGACCCGCGATGCCCAGCGCCGCGACGATGGCAAAATGAGGTCCGGGAAAGAGCACACCGTGTTCACGCAGATTCGTGATTACGCTGAGATCGTCATACTCAAATCCGTTCCAGAAGTTCCCGATTTTCCGCGCCATGAGCTTCAGCCAGGCGCCGGGGTTTTGGGCAATGTAGGCGCGTGCCTTGGACGACCAATACCGGGAGACTTCGGAACGCTTGAGAGTTCTACCGGTGGCCGCTTCCAGCAGGCCGATCGAGTCGCGCAACATCGCGGCTTGCCCGGCGTGGAACCCGGGAAAACGCGGGTAGCCGGTCGCTTCGGGATTGTTGCCGAGCCAGAGATTGATGCCGCCGTGCGCAGACAGGAAGACCGGGTCGCGGGCGATGAAGTAATTGTGCAACCAACAGGGCGAAGTGCCGGCACCGAGGCCGACAAAGAGCAGGGTGATCGCGGCGAGACGTGCCCGTGCGGATGATCGAACCGTTTCCATTTGCGGTCGCGAGACCAGCGCCGCCAGGATCAGCGGGACTAGGAAAAGAATCGTCGCCACGCCCATGGCGGTGATTCCGATCAGGATTCCAAAAATCAGGGAGCGCCAGGCGGAGGGGGCGCGGTCCGTTCTTACGATCTGCCAGACCAGCAGCCAGAACACGAAGACGAACCATGAGGTCGGCATCAGGATCACCGAATACGCCTGGGCGGGAACGAAGAACGCCCAGCCGACTGCGGCGGCGAGGCCGGTCCAAGCGATGGGGTCGCTGAAGAGCCGAGATTGTGCAGGCTCGGCCCCGCGCAAAATTCGAACGGTAATTTTGTAAATGAGCGTGGCCGTTCCAGCATCCAGGCATGCTTGGAAGAATCCGGGAACGAACGGGCTGTAGCCAAAAATCTTGTAGAGGAATGCGAGCAGATAGGCGTAGAGCGGCAGCCCGTAGAAAGCGAAGTGCTCGGTCAGCCGGCCGTGCAAAATCTGTTTGGCCCATTCATCGTAGAAATGCATGTCGCTCCCGCTCGGTAGCAGGACCGGGGACGAAGTCAGCCGTGCGAGCGCGACGATCCGCACGAGAAAGACGAACGCAAAGAGGTAATGGACGGGGCCAGGCGAACCCCGAAATGCTCTTCCCAGGTTGAGCGGTCGGGAAAAAATGCGCGACGAAGCCATGTCAATTTTTAGGGACGCTCAGGTCGCCGAACGGGACTGGCGCGCAAAGAAGAGTCGTTTGCGGATCGCGCCGGCCGGGCTGCGCCGCCCAAAGGCGCCTTGGGTTATCTATGAAGATCGCTTCCACGGAATAATCTCCCGGCGGAATCCGAGTCGAGCGATTGATTCGCCATTTCTCGTCGGAAGGTCCGTCAGCCACTTCGATCGCGCACAGTCCGCGGGAGAGAAGAACCGGAGCGGAACCACCGCGCGGCGTGAGTTTCAGAAACATCCAGGGGAAAACATCGCGGGGCTGCTGGAAAATCCAGCTCATCGTGATTTCAATTCCTTCATCAGTCAGTTTGCTCGAAGATTTTTCGACGCTAACCAGCTGAGTTTGGGTCCCGATCGCAACGACCGGGCGGGGGTGCGAAGGCGGCTGACGCAATTCCTCAGGGGATTTTCCCTGCCGGAGCAGAGTCAGTTCGTTGGAAGAGCTAGCGCTCCAGGAGGCACGAATCAGAAATTCGTGCAGCAGTTGATCGCTCGCGGGGATTACCTTGTCCTCCACTGTTTTCATCGCGGGGTGATAATAACCGGCCATCGGATCAAAAGTGGAGGCGTCTTCGTAATCGATCAGGACGAAATCGGTTGGCGGCGGTGGTTCGTAGGCGGCACGGCTCAGGGTCTTCAAGCCTTTCAGGACATAATGGAGCGAATACAATTTCTCGCGCATAGCCAGATGCGAGAGATAGGGCAAAGGCGCCAGGGCGCTGGCGTCGCGGGGGATTTGGCGAAGGAACGCAGTTTTGCGCGCGCGGTCATCTTTATCGCGAAACCAGTTCGCGGTCGTTCCAGCGATTTCGCCGGCCGGGCCCAGGATGATCTGCGCGGTGGCGCACGCCATCAGGACAAGCCAGGGCATTGACAGGCGAACGACGCTTGGAATTTTCGGGACGCGTTCGATCTGGGCAAGACCTTCGGCGAGCGCGATCCAAAACAGCGGGATTATCGGCGCCGCGTAATGAAAATAGATCGTCCACTCCGACGAGCGCCACGAGAGGAGGTGCTGGAGAAGAATTGGCGCTGCGACCAGCAACCAGCGCGGGCGCATCAGCGGCAGAGCGAGAAACGGCAAGAGCAGGGCCCAAATGAGGTTGCCTTGGGTGAGAGAGACAAAAAGCGAATGCCCAATCCGCGCGGGATGGGTGATGGCGTTGATAAGAATGTCGCCCGCAGAGCTGCCTAACCGATCGTAGAGCGCCAGGTAATCGATGCTACCGGGATTCAAGGCCGGGGTAATGATTTTCGCGCAAACGAGAAACCACCCGGCGGCGACCGCCATCGGCCAGCCGTACCACGCTCGTAATTCCGCCCATCCGCGCTTTCTCTCCAGCACCAGGTGAACCGCGCCATACGCCGCGACGAGCAGCGCCATGTTTTCCTTGCACGCCAGCAGGGCGATGAGCCAACCCCAATGGGCGCGCAGCGATTGCCGAATTCGCGCGTGCAGCATCAGGAGCAGGAACGGCGCGGTCAGGGCCTCGGGGTGGAATTCATGGAGCGCGACGTATCCCGCCGCCGGAGTGAGGAGCACCGCGGCGCCGAGGATTAAAGCCGCTTTTGAACTGAGACCGAGGCGTTTTGCGATGTCGAAGGCCACCGGCCCCATCGCGGCCAGGGCGAGGTTCTGCACCGCCACCAGGAGCATCGGATGGCGGATCAGAAAGAAAAGGGGAGCAAGCAAAAGCACGATCGGCTCGACGTGGTTGCCGAGAAGCGGGACTCCGATCACCGAACTTTCAAACCGCCCGTGGATGAGTTGCCACAGGCCTTGGACGTAATAGGCGAGGTCGAACGTCCGATACTGAAAGTTGGCCCAACGGGCATAAGACGCCCAGGTGGTGAGACCGAAAAAGACCAGCGCCAGCCCGAGAATGGGTCCCGTTCCGAACTCAGGCCTGAGCGGCTTGCTGCTGGTCACGGCTGATGCCTTAGCCCCGCTGAAGCCGGCGCACAAGCATGTCAGGCAGCAGGGGCCCAGATACTTGTCCCGCAGCCTGCCGGACCAGGGTCTGTCTGGAAATTAGAATAAGCACACCCCTTTGGCATCAACACTGCTTAACACAGGGTCACATCCGCGGTCGGTATCGTGGATCGCAGTCAAACAAACAAGAGATAAAAAGAAAGCAAACAGCATGTTAAACAAATTCAACAAACGCCGCGGGGGCTTCACCCTCGTGGAAATCATGATCGTAGTGGCGATCATCGCTTTGCTGGCGGCGATTGCGGTGCCCGGATTCCTCCGCGCTCGTAAACGTTCCCAAGCAAGCCGCATCATTAACGATCT
>JBEEHU010000010.1:0-25529 GCA_041167565.1 Verrucomicrobiota bacterium
GGCTCAGAGAACCGGCGAGATTGATCCCACAGACGGCGGGCACGATGAGATAGCTGAAGACCAGAAGCACGCCGGCGATCCGCACGAAGCTGGTGACAACCAGACCGAAGGCCGCATAAAAAAGAAAATCCCACCAGCGCACGCGCAGGCCTTTCTTCCACGCGCCGTCGCGATCGTAGGAAACGAGGAGGAAATTTCTCCGCAGAACGAAATGCAGCACGCCAACGATGGCGAAAAGGCCAAAGCATTTCCAAACTTCGAGCGGAGTGACCAGCAGGATGTTTCCAACCAGCATCTGCTTGATTTGCTCGTC
This sequence comes from Verrucomicrobiota bacterium, assembly GCA_041167565.1. Taxonomy (GTDB): domain Bacteria; phylum Verrucomicrobiota; class Verrucomicrobiia; order Chthoniobacterales; family UBA10450; genus AV80. The sequence continues at coordinate 314 of JBEEHU010000010.1, forward strand.
GCCTTCGGCGGCGCGGCTGAGCAGCAAAACCGCGGCGGCGGCGGCAACGACATAGGCAATGCCGATAACTGCTTCCTGCGGAATCTGGCTGCTGCGTTTTCCTGTGATGGAAAAGACGGCGGCGCCGACAAAAGTCAGTCCGAGGGCGATCCCGAACGTACCCCAGCTTTGCAGATCTAAGTGAAACAAGACGGCGATGCAGATGCCGAGCGACGCCATTTGCGCCATGGCGATGTCGATAAAGATGATGCCGCGCTGGACGACGTGGAGGCCGAGATAAACGAGCAGCCACGGCAAAAGCACGCTGGCCACGATCGGCAATAACATTACGTCCCACATATTATTTCATCGCGGCGCTCAGCCGCGCGACCAAGGCATCGATCAGCTTCACGTAGTTGTCCGTGTTCGGCAGCGCCCCGGGATATTGCGCGAAATCGACCACCTTCGCGCCGGTCGAGCTGGCCACTTTCTCGGCGATCTTTCGATCGTGAAACGGCTCGACGATGATCGCCTTGATCTTCTGCGCTTTCATTTTGTCGATTACTTCCGCCAGGTGCGATGGCGAAGGGGGAATGCCCGGCTTCGGCTCGAGAAAGATGTCGATGTTCAGTCCGAAACGGTGCGCGAAGTAAACCCAGGAATCGTGATAAGCGACGACGCTTTGTCCCTTGAACGGCAGCATCGCCGCGCCCCATTCCTGGAGCTTCGCGTTGATGGTCGCTTCGAACTTTTTGTAGTTCGCATCGTAGGTTGCGGCGTTTGGCGGATCGACCGCGCTGAAAGATTGCGCGATGTGAAGCGCGACCGTTTTCGCGATGATCGGGTCGGTCATGAAGTGTGGGTTCCCGAGCGCGTGGACATCGCCGGCGGCGCGGGTGACGTTCGCCGGCACGTTCATCAGGCGCACGCCTTGCGACGCCTGGACGCGTCCCGGTTTGCCGACTTCGATTTTCGGATTGCGCGCGTTCTGCAAAAGCGGCGGCAGCCAGCCGAGCTCGAGCTCGGCGCCGCCATCGATCAGGACATCCGCGCTCCGCAGTTGCACCACGAAGCTCGGCCGCGCATCGACGAAGTGGGAATCCTCCGTCGGTTTCGCCATCGCGCTGACTTCGACGTTATCGCCGCCGATATCGCGGGCGAGCGAAGCGAGATCGGGCAGCGTGGCGACGACCTTGAGCTTGGCTTCGCTCGCGACTACGCAGCTAAAAATAGTGGACAGGATTAACAGGAGTTTTTTCATGGAGTTTTAGAATTTGTGGGCGCCGTGCGCGCCGAGAATGAATTCGAACTGGAGGAAAATGGAATCGACGTCGCGGCTGGCGAGGAACGCGTTCTCCTCGAGGAAATCGTGATTGTATTGCAGACGGATCTTGGAGAACTCCGTCGGGTACCAGGTGAGATTCGCGGAGATGCGGGAACGCGATTGCCGCATCTCGTCATCCGTCACGAGCGACTTCTGCATGTGCAAATAATCTCCGCGCAGACCCGCGACCCATCCTTTTTTGAAACCCCAAAGCACCTGCGAATACACGCCCCAGTCCCGAAACGTTTCATTCGCCCGGAACAAATCATCAAGGCCGCGTCCCGCCTCGAAGCGGCGATACATCGCTTCGGTTTGCCATTTCACAAACGGGAAGCCGCCTTCTGCGCGAGCGCTCTTCCATTTGTAGAGAAGATCGGCGCCGTAGATCTGAGTGTGCGCATTCGGGCCGGTGTCGTTCGCGCCGAATGCTCCGGATGCCCCGAAGAGAACAGTCTGCGTTTCGCTCGGGTTAAAGGAATTTTCCAAGCGCGGGACGAAAACAAAATCGTGCAGCGCACTCGCGTCGCGGTCGATCGTCATGCGGCTGTAGAAAACACCATTGTCGCCGGGGTTACGAAAGGAATAAGCGGTGCCGCCGCGTCCGTTGTTGACTGCGAAGATGACCTGCGAATACCACGGCACCGGGACCGTCCAGGCAATCTGAGCGCCGACTCCGCGGAGTCCATCGGGACCGAGCAAGCGCCCGTTGACCAGCGGCGAATCGGCGAACTCCCAGGTGTGGGGATGGGTGGGATTGATCCGGCCAAAGGCGTTGAAGAATTGTCCCGCCTTGATCTGCAGGCTGTAGGGCAAGCTCGTCGTCTGGAGAAAGGCTTCTTCGAGCTCGATCTCGGTTGCGTTATTGTTGTCGAGTTTGAGGACGATGTTCGCAAAGCCTTCGAAGTAGGGATCGACCGCGCCATCGAGTGCGATCTCGGCGTTGCGCGCGTTAAAGCCACGCTGCTGGGGATCGTGGTCGCCCACTTCGAGGCGATCGAGATGCCGCTCGCTCGACGCGGCCAGCGCGAACATTCCGTCGAACGAAATGTTCATGAAGTTCCTGCTGCCGCCGCCGGTGATCGGGATCGGTTGGGTCAACGAAGAGCCGGTGCCGGAACTCGAGACGGTCGCGGGCGCAGTGGTAACCGACTCGTCGGTCGTCGCGAACAAGGTGCCGTTTGCGTTCACCGGCGGAGCCGAGGTCACGACCGCATTGTCGGTTGTCGGAAAGAGTGGAGGCGCGCTGGCCGAGGGCGCCGGCGAACTGGAAGTGTCGGCGGTCTGCGGCTCCGGATTCTGCGGAAGCGAAGGCGCGGCAGACTCATTTTTTTCCTTCGCCGCCTGTTGGTCTTTCACCTGCTGCTGCAGCGTTTTCACCAGCTCGGTGAGCGACTGGACTTGTTGACGCAATGCTTCGACGTCTGCGGCCGAGGCGGGCGGCACTTCGGCCCCGGGCTCAGCGGCGCGCGCCGCCATCGCGCAACAGGCCAGCGCCACAAAAATAAGTTTTCTCATTAATCTCCTGATTTGGTCCCGCGTTGCAGGACACGATTCTGAATGTCGGTCTGCGTTCGGCGCGCATTGGATCAGTGACCGGCGGAACGCGCGATGAGCCACTGTCCGCGAAAAGCGGAACACCAATGGTCAGGAGATGGCGGGCGGGGCGTGCTCGAGCAGAGAGAATTCGAGACGCGGACTAACGAGTTGAAAATGGCGGCAGGAAAAGAGCGCGGCGCGATCCGGGGGAGGCGGAGCGATCGTGATTGCGTTACCTGGAGTATAGACGTTCCCGGAAGTTAACAGGGTGACGGCACACTCATGGTTGGCGCCGCTGGAAGAGTGGATTCGCTCGTGCAGCTGCGGAATGGCGGAAAGAACCAGCGTGAAAAGAAATAGGCTGATGAATCCAGCAGCCATGATCGCCATCGACCTGCCATCGCTGAAATGCCGCCTCATTGCGGGCGAGTCTGCGTCCTGCACCCACGGATCGCAAGCAGGAACTCGGATTAGCTCGCTTCTGTAGCCGCTTCGCTATGCGAAGCGTGGGTGCAATCGTCGCCAACTCTCACGCCGCCCACAGGGCGGCGGCTACAGAAGAGGCGACAGGCCGCGCTACAGAAGAGGCACGCCGTCAGCGGATGATAAGTTGGTAAACCAATCCCGCCGCGGCGCTGCCGAGGACGACCGGGATCACGTTCCATTTGAGCTTCAGCATTCCAAAGAACGCGACCAGGCCGACGACCAGGGCAAACCAATCGATCAACTTGCCTTCGGGGAAAAGCACATGAAGGCCAAACCAAACCGCGAGATTCAGGATCACCCCGACGACGGCCGCCGTGACCGTGGAAAGCGCGGAGGTGATCGAGGTGTTGCCGCGCAATTGTTCGATGTGCGGGCCGCCGAGAAAAATCCAGAGGAAACAAGGCACGAACGTCGCCCACGTGGTGATGAACGCGCCGAGCGTCGCGGCGAGCAGCGGCGACATGCCCATCGGCCGGCTCCAGCCCCCCATGAATCCGACGAATTGCAGAACCATGATCAGCGGGCCGGGAGTCGTTTCCGCCAGGCCCAATCCCTCCATCATCTGGCCGGGGGCGAGCCAGTGATAATGTTCGACCGCCTGCTGCGCGACGTACGGGAGCACGGCATACGCGCCTCCAAAGGTGACCATGGCCGCCTTGCTGAAGAAGACGCCCTCTTGAAACAGCGTGTGGTCCCAGCCGCGCCAGAAACCCAGCGCGAGAATCGGCGCCCACCAGAGTAATCCCCAAATCACACAGACCCGGAGCGCGCGGCCTAACGATGGTTTCGCGTGCTCCGGCGATTCACCCTCATCGTCCAGGACGCTCGATTCCCTTTTGCCTTCAGTCGCGCCATGAGCAGCCGCGCCGGAGAACATAGCGGGCGAAAGTTTGCCGCCGATAAATCCGACGATGCCGGCGGTGAGAATGATGATCGGAAACGGCACGCGAAAATAAAAGATGCCGGTGAACGCCACGGCCGCGATGCCCCACATGATCGGATTGCGCAACGCCTTGCGGCCAATCCGCAGCACGGCGAACGCGACTATGGCGAAGACCGCGGGCTTGAGCCCATAGAAGATCGCCGCGATCCACGGAATGTTGCCGTAGGCCGCATAGACAAAGCTCAATCCCCACAAAACGAACATCGAAGGAATGACAAAGAGAGCGCCGGCCACGATGCCGCCCCACGTTTTGTGGAGGAGCCAGCCGATGTAAATCGCGAGCTGCTGCGCTTCCGGCCCGGGCAAGAGCATGCAAAAATTGAGCGCGTGCAAAAAGCGGGCCTGGCTGATCCAGCGCCGCCGCTCCACCAGCTCCGTCTGCATGATCGCGATCTGGCCCGCCGGTCCGCCGAACGAAATGAACCCGAGCTTCAGCCAGAACCGAAAGGCTTCGGAAAAACTCGGCGGCTGAATCGGTGTTGCGTTCATTTCAAAAGGGAATTGCTTTCATTAGCGTAAACGGCTGCAAATTATGAGAACACTTTCCACCCTCCTCGCATTTCTGTTTGCAATTCAAGCGGCCGCAAGTGCCGCGCTCGATACCGCCAAGATCGAAGAACTCACCGGCCTGAAGGGCAAGCAAACTGAGAATGTCTTCAAGGTCAGCGCGCCGCGCGACGACGTGAAAGTGTCCGTTGAAGCAATGCCGATGGCGCCGTTCCTTGGCCTGACTTCGTGGGCGGCCTTTACTGAAATGAAGCCGGGTTCGGCGATGGTCATGGGCGACATCGTGCTTTTCCAGGACGAGGTGAACCCCGCCATGAGCGCCGCCTTCAACGGCGGCCTCGAGGTCACCGCTCTGCATAACCATTTCTTTTTCGATCAACCCAAAGTGTTGTTCATGCATATCAGCGGAAATGGCGATCCGGAAAAACTGGCGCGCGGTGTTCGCGCTCTGTTCGACAAGGTCAAGGAAGTGCGAGCGAAGAATCCAACGCCGGCCGACACCTTCGGCAACGCGCGCTGGCCTGAACGCAGCTCGATTTCACCGGCCCAGATCGAGCCGGCGCTCGGCAAAGGCGAAAGCAAAGATGGCATGTTCAAGGTGACGATTGGGAGAAAAATCACGATGCACGGGACGCAAGCCGGCAAAGACATGGGCGTAAACACCTGGGCCGCGTTTTTTGGAACGGATTTTGACGCCGGCGTCGATGGCGATTTCGCCGTGACCGAGGATGAGTTGCAGCCGGTGCTGAAATCATTGCGCGCCGCAAGCATCAACATCGTCGCGATCCATCAACACATGACGTACGAACAACCGCGCATGATGTTCCTGCATTATTGGGGCCGAGGGAAGGCGGCGGATCTCGCATCTGCCATCAAGGGCGCGCTTAGCCTGACGAAGCCATGAGCGCGTGGTTCTGGTACGCGTTCGTCGCGGCAGTGCTTTACGGCGCGCATCAAATTTTCACCAAGCTCGCCTCGGATCGCATCAGCGACGGGCTGGGCGGTTTCGTCGTCGAAGCGTCGGCAGCCATCACGATTTTGCTCTACCTGCTTTTTCTGCGCTTCTCGGGCCGCTGGAATCAGACAGCGTCCATGCCGGGAATTAATTACTCGATTCTCACCGGATTGTGCGTCGGAGTGGGCACGATAGCTTTCTTTCTGCTCTTTCAGAAAGGCGGACCACTCTCGGCGGTACCGGCAATCCTGGCGGTGGGCGCCGCGATGATGGCCGTGGCTGGAATAATCTTCTTCAAAGAGCCGGCGTCGCCGCTCCGGTTGCTTGGGGTGGTGCTCTCTATTCTGGGCTTGTTGCTGCTTCGTCGCTAACTATCGATTACGGATTGCAGCTAGAGGCACGGTCTTCGATTCCCCGCCGCCGAACTCCAGGGACACCGAGCAAAGCACTGCAACCCGCGGCGAGTCAGCCGTGCATCCGAATAACGGCGCGACGCTGATCACGGTATGAAGATTCGGCTTCCAGTTCGCGCTCGGCCCGATGACAAACTCATTGGCTGATCCTTGCTTTTCCGCGCGGCGGGTTGCGTTCGTGTAACGCATCTCGACGCCGGCTTCGAATTTATCCGCCACGGCGAGATATGCGATATCCTGCGTGAACCCGACTTCCCGGTTTCGCGCGCCGCCCAGCTCGTGTTGAAAGAAGAGGTTCGCCGCCCATTGCAACCGCGGGACGAATTCCTGCCCAAGCAGCAACCGAAGCTCATACGCATCCGGCGAGTTTCCATCAGGGCCGCGACCAAAACGATCCGTCAGATGTTCTCCGGTTCCGAAGCGATATTCGCCGGAGATCGTCGGGTTTAACGGGATCTTGCCCCACGCTGCCAAGGCATAGCGCGCGGCCAGGTTGGCGCTGATTTCCGACGCATCACCGCCGCCCAGGCCAACGTGATTCTCAAAGCCGATTTCGAAACGATGCGGCAATCCCATTTCTATTTCCTGCACGAGATCGTGTCGCGATGTGCCGTGCCGCAAAAAATCGCTCTCCGACAAAACCCCAACAAAGATTTCGTAGGGCGACAGAACATAAAGCTTCGTCGTCGCGGAAGCGCGACTCCGCTCGGCCCATTGTGGCTGCCCGTAGCCGCCGGGCTCTTCAAATTCTTCGCCCGATTCGCGAGCGGAGACGACCACGTTTTGTTCCGTGGCCACCTGTGCGCCAGCGCCAGCGGAGACGAAGGCCGTTAGCAGACAAAGAGAAAATAGCCGAAATCGCACCCGCGCATTAACCACACTCCTTTTCTCGGATCAACCACCGCAGGGCCACCGTTCGTTGCCACTTCGTCGGAGGATTGCTGAAGCCGTCGCTTGCGTTGCGCAGGCAAGCTCCCTAGACAGAGCGAGCCGCACGGGTTAACAACAACCAATGCTCGGACCGGCTAAAATCTATTTCATCATATTCGGCTTGCTCACGATCGTGGGTGGCGTGATCGGTTTCGTAAAGGCCGGCAGCACGGCTTCGATCATCGCGGGATCGATCTCCGGCATTGCCCTCATCGTCGCGGCGTATTTGCTGCCGGGAAATCTCGTGCTCGGGCTGGCGATCGCGGGCCTTGTTTCCATTTTGCTCGCGGGCAAATTCATTCCCGCATTCCTGAAAACGGGGCAGGTGATGCCGGCCGGTTTAATGTCTCTCCTCAGCGTGATCGGCCTCATCCTGGCGATCGTCGCCTGGATCAAGAAGTAACCGCTGGTGCGAAGATTCCGTCTGAGGACGCTGCGTTTTTTCGCGCTCCTTTTGTTGCTGGCCGTGCTGACGGCGATCGTCCTCCGCTGGATCTCGCTCGAGCAATGGCACCGAACGCAAGTCGAGCCGACGACTCCGATCGAGGTCGAGATTCCGGAAAAAACGCCGACGCCCGGTCAATCGCCCAAGCCGCCTGTCATTACGGGCAAGCTCGACACCGCGCGTCTCTTCAGCGGGATCACCGTTCACGCGGAGGTCGATCCGATCCCGGGTGGCGCGGCTTCCGACGAACGCGCGGACCCGCAGAGCTACGTTCTTGAACTGAAATTGCACGCGCGCATGCCGGCGCCGAACAAGAGCATCGAAGAGCTGGCGAAGGTGAGTCCCGAATTGCCGAGATTGCTTCCGGGTCTCGGCGCGATGGTGACGCCGGAATCGGTCTCGCCATTTTTCAAGGAGCTCTACGACACGAAGCTGCGAAATCTCCGCGAAAATTTGGTCCGGCTCGATCAACTTCTCTCGCGCCACAACTTTTACGATTGCCAGACGGTGCTGCAGTTGCGGCATCCCGAGAGCAAGCGGCGCGCGGTCCTGTTGCAAGCCGACATGGATGTCGATGCCGATGGTTCGGACTCGGATCGGTTGCCGGCCGGCTCTGGTTCATCGGCGAACTTCAAACCAGTGACGAGTTATCGCTGGCGGAAGAAAAGCCAGATCCCGAATTCGTATTTGCCGCCGGCGGAAGAACGGCTGAAGCGCTACGAAACGGAGCTGGCGCTGAAGACGACGGCGTCCGAGCGCAAACGGGAATTGAAGAGCGGGATCGCGTCGGTGCGCGACGAGATCGAGACGCTGAAGAAGTACAGTTTCCTGATCGGCGCGACCGATCCCTACATCGTGTTGCCGCTGGGACTCGGCAAAGCGGACGGCGGCAAAGTGGGCGACTATGCGCTGGTTATTTTTGGCGATCGCATCTTTCCGGCGATCGTCGGCGACATCGGTCCATCGGACAAAGCGGGTGAAGCGTCGTTGCGGATCGCGAAGGAAATCAATGCGATCGCCACGCCGAATAACCGGCCGGTGAGCGATCTGAAAGTGACTTACCTGATTTTTCCCGGGACGGCGGAAACGCCGTTCGGTCCGCCTGATCTCGAGAAGTTGCAGGCGCGTTGCGAAATGCTCGTGAAGGAAATCGGCGGGGCCGGCGTTCCGTTGCACCATTGGGAAAATATCATCCCGCCGTTGCCGAGCCCGACACCGACGCCAACGCCGAGCCCGACGCCATCCGCGGCGCCCACTCCTTCGCCCGGAGCTTCGCCGGCATCGACATTTGCGTTTCCATTGGCGACACCGACGCCATCGCCCGCCCGGTGAACTTCTTTTCAAGGAGCGGCGGTTTTCCTACCGCCGACAAAACAACGGCGATTGAAAATCGCCGCTCCTTGATTTTATGAGCAAAGCTTTCACGCGCGAAGACGATAGCGCTCCTGAGCTTCCCGATCTGCCGCCGCTGACTTCGACGCTCGCGCCGGGCGCGAAGAATTACATCACGCCGGCCGGCGCTGGAAAATTGCGCGATGAGCTTCAGCATTTGATTGAGATCACGCGACCGGCGCTGGCGGATTCGCAGGATGATCCGGATGCGAAGCGCCAATTGGCCCGGCTCGACCAGCGCATCATTCAGCTCCAGGAAAGTTTGCAGTTGGCCGAAATCGTTTCAGCTCCGACCGGGCCGGCGGATGTCGTCCGCTTCGGCGCGAGCGTCACGGTGCGGGAGAGCGACGGAACCGAAACAACCTACCGCATCGTCGGCGTGGATGAGACGGACATTGATCGCAACTGGATAAGCTGGATGTCGCCAATCGCGAAAGCGCTTCTCAACGGAAAGCGCGGAGAACGCATCCGCTTCAAATTTCCTTCCGGTGAAGAGACGCTGGAGATAATAAGCATCAGCTATGAATGATCGAACCCGTTCTTTCCGCGTCCTCGTCGCATTTGTTTCTTTGCTCGCACTTCCGCGGATCTTCATCGGCGCTGAATCGCCGAAGTTCGACGTCGTTATCAAAGGCGGCACCCTTTACGACGGCTCGGGCGAAACACCACGGGTGATCGATGTCGGTCTCCGCGGCGATCGTATCGCCGGCGTCGGTAACTTTTCGGCGGAACAGGCGAGCACCGTGATCGACGCGAAGGGAATGGCGGTCGCGCCCGGCTTCATCAACATGCTCTCGTGGTCGACCGAATCGTTGATCGAAGATGGCCGTTCCCAAGGTGAAATCCGTCAGGGCGTCACGACGGAAATCATGGGCGAAGGATGGTCGATGGGCCCGCTCAACGACCGGATGAAAGAGCGCGCGATCGCCGAGCAGAAGGACATCAAATTCGAGATCAAATGGACGACGCTCGCAGAATATTTGCGCTACCTGGAACAGCGCGGCGTCTCGTGCAACGTGGCTTCGTTCGTCGGCGCGACTACGATTCGCGATTACGTCATCGGCCTCGAGGACAAAGAGCCGACGCCCGAGCAGATGGAGCGAATGCGCCAGCTCGTCCGCCAGGAAATGGAAGCGGGCGCGCTCGGGATCGGCACGTCGCTGATTTATCCGCCGGCGTTTTACGCGAAGACCGAGGAGCTGATCGAGCTCTGCAAGGTCGCCGCGAAGTATCAGGGCAAATACATTTCGCACATGCGCAGCGAAGGAAATCAGTTGCTCGAAGCGATCGATGAACTGCTCCGCATCAGCAAGGAGGCCGGCATTCCCGCCGAGATTTATCACATCAAAGCGGCCGGTCAGCAGAACTGGAAGAAGGCCGACGCGATGCTCGCGAAAATCGAAGAGGCACGCAAAGCCGGGCTGAAAATCACGGCGGACATGTACACCTACACTGCGGCCGGGACCGGCCTCGATGCGTGCCTGCCGCCCTGGACGCAGGACGGCGGTTATCCCGCGTTGTTCAAACGGTTGCGCGATCCGGCGACGCGGGAAAAAATCGCGGCCGAAGTGCGAACGCCGAGCGACAAATGGGAAAACCTTTACCTCGCCGCCGGCTCGCCGGAGAAGATCCTGCTCTCGGGATTCAAGTCGGATAAACTAAAGCCGCTTACCGGCAAATCGCTCGCGGAAGTCGCGAAGATGCGCGGCAAGGATCCGATCGAGACAATCATGGATTTGATCAGCGAAGACGAATCGCGGATCGACACGATTTACTTCCTCATGTCGGAAGAGAACGTGAAGAAAGAAATCGCGAAGCCGTGGGTTTCGTTTGGATCGGATGAAGCGTCGCAGGCGCCTGAGGGAAATTTCATCAAGTCGAACTGTCATCCGCGCGCCTACGGGAACTTCGCGCGCGTGCTCGGCAAATATGTGCGCGAGGAGAAAGTGCTCACGCTCGCGGACGCGATCCGGAAACTCAGCAGTCTGCCCGCGACGAATCTCGGCTTGGATCATCGCGGGTTCGTGCGGGAAGGAATGTTCGCAGACGTGGTGGTGTTCGATCCGGCGACGATTGGCGACCGCGCGACATTTGAGAAGCCGCATCAATATGCGGTCGGGATGAAACACGTTTTCGTGAACGGCACGCAGGTGCTCAAGGATGGCGAACACACCGGCGCGAAGCCGGGCAAAGCGTTGTGGGGTCCGGGCAAGTTGCCTTAGGTGGATCGAGCGCTCCGCCGCTCGATGGGTGTCTTACCGGCTTAGCCGCCATCGCATCGCGCGACGGAGCGCGCGATCCACCCTACCGACCTTTCGCGTCCACCCGCGATTCAATCTGGTCCAGGCTCGGATCGTTTTGCTTAATCCATTGCTGGATCGCTCCGACTTCATTCGGATCCAACGTGGTGCTTCTCGGCGCCTCCGGATTCACGACGTCCTGGGATGAATCCGGCAGCACCGGTTTCGCTTTCTTGGTCAAAAACTTCCAGTGCCGCCCGAAACGCAGGAGCGAGTAATACATCGTCTTGGCTTCCAACGCGCTCACGCCGCTGCAACGCATCGCGTTGTAAAACATCCGGTCGACTTCCGCTGGCGGCCGATTCTTTTGGTCGTAGCCGACATCGTGCAGCACGGAACCGTTGCGATATTTTCCCTCGAACGGCCCGCCCATGAACGACCACAAGGCGCGCGGAATGGAAGCGCCATCGATGCGCGACCCGGCCGGCGCAATCCAGACGACGCCTTTGGGATCGGTGTAACGAAGTTCGTTCAGGAGCGTCATCGTCCGCCCGTCCGCGTCCCACCGCGTATCGATCGTCCCGCTGTAGTAGCCCCACGGTCCGGCGGGATTCAGGTTATCGGTCCTATTCTTTTTTCCGAACATGCTGCAACCCGAGAGCAGCAGGAGAAGAATTAGTGCGAAGAAGCGCATGAACTACGATGCTGGAACGAGCGCTTTCTCCCGTTTCGCGCGCGGAGGCGCGGCGCTGGAAGAAACGGGCGAGGAAGGTCGCCGAAATCCTTTGAGATAAAAGAGCATGAAGATGCCGGAGACGACGAGGAGCGACCCGACCCATTTCAAAAGCCAGCCGGGATCGCGCAAAATCTGGATCGTGCTTTGCCCGAGATTGTCCGGGTTCCAGGAGGCCTGCGACATTTTATAGGTGAGGCCGGTCCAGGTGCGCCACGATTCGCCGGGGTAACTAAACGGGTTGTTCATCCAACATTGGCCCATCGCGGTGTGACCTTCCGCGCTCGTCACGCGCACCGTGCTTTTGAATCCGGCGGGGCTATCGCTGCCTTCGTTGCGTTGCACTTCGAACTCCATCAATTCCAGCGCGATCGGCAACGGGATTTGCTGCCATCCATACGCGACCTGCACATCGCCGGCCGAGACCGGCACGCTGATTTGCCAGCCGGCGGGAATCCATTGCTCGGAAATCTGTTCTCCCTGTTGGAGGCGAACGCGGACACCGTCCGGCAATTCCGGGCCGGCAGGCGCTGCGGTTACCGGATTGAAATCCATCCATTCCTGGGCGTGTGGCATGATGCGATCGAGGGTCAATTGCCAGTCGGCCCAACCGGTCGTGAGCGGCTTGTTGAGTTCCAGCTTGCCGGTGGAATGGCCGAGCTTTCGTGAGGCGAGATCATAGGTCACGCTACCGTCTGTCCCGATGAAGAGCGTGAGATGATTTAACGCACTCGTTCCATCAGCCGGCATTTCGGGCGCGGCGCCCGGTTTATCATCGCCATGCGAATTGGCCGCTGCGGTAACCGGAACTCCGTTGCCGCGCAACGTCAGGACGACGGCCGGATTGTTCGGCTGATCGCTCACCGAAGTCGGCTTGCCGTTATCGATCCGAAAATCGGCCCAGTAATTATCGATCCGCAACGTGAACGCGCTCCCGTCCATCGCCCCGTCTTTCCCCAAATTCTGGGCGACGTCGAACGTCCAGGTTTTTCCGGCGAGGTTAACGACCACGCTTCCCTTGTTTCCCCCGCCGTCGCGGGACGGCTGGGTCAGTTGCGCTTTCGCGCCGGTATTGCCGCCTTTGATCACCTTCGCGATCTGTTCCTCGGGCGCTTTGGCGAAAGCAAAAATCGTCTCCTCGATCTCAACTTCGCCATCGGCGGCGCTCGATGGAGGAGCTGGTGCATCGGCACTGCTTGGGGCAACGCCGCGTTTCAGTTCGATCGTAGCGAGGCCCATGTTGAAGGAGCTGTGCTGGTGATCGTCGGCCATGAGCCAGTTCTCCAGACGCTGACCCATCAGCGCAGTCGCGATCGTGAAATGGAGCGCCGGCGCGCCGCCATTATCGAGCGGTTTCGGGTTCAACTTGCCTTCGATCGCCGGCGCGTAATCGACAATGCTCAACTGCACTCCTCCCGCAAGCAGGCCCAGGTCCCACGGTTTCTGCGGCGTCGGCGGGCGATGAATGAATTCGGCCGGATAACCTTTCACGATCCCGTCGGTATCGCGGACGCGGAGCTGATGTTGATCGACCAGCAACCGATTCGTGGGCGGCTCTCCTTTGAAGAGAGTGATGGTGCCTTCAACACCCCAGATGCGCCCGATCAGCGAACCGGTCAGGAGCGTGATGATGCCAAGGTGGGTGACGAGAAACGCGACGTGATGTTTTTTCCACGGCCAGCGCGAGAGGGCCGAGACGGTGAGATTAGCCGCGAGAAAAAGCAGCCAGATATTGAACCAGGGCGCGCCGTAAACGTAGGCGCGAGCCACTTTCGCATCGAAGCTGGATTCGTAAAGCGTGCCGGCGATCGCGCCGATGATCAGGACGGATAAGAGAACGACGGCGAGCTTGAGCGACGCGAAGAAGCGGAACAACCGGTTGCGTTGCCAGCTCGGGCGCGAAGTGGAGGAAGGCGTGGCCATGTCGATGGGCGGGTATTTTCCGCGAGAAGTAGCGCGCGTTCAACGCGAGAGTTCGGTCCTGGGGCGTTGCGCAGTACTAGCCTTCCCTCGTTCCAAAGCTCCAGCTTAGGAACGCAGTTGTCCGCGAAGCTTGGCTTCGATGGCGCGGATGACAGTGCGGTCGTGTCGTTCCGGATTCTCTGCGGCGAAGCAGAGCTTGGGAGATTCGTGCATTCCCAAGCTCCAGCTTGGGAACGAGGCAGTGTGTCTACCCGCTCTTGTCCAGCGCAGTGCGGAAGGCTTGCAGATGGACGGCGAACGCGCTGGCTTCGAATGCATCGAGCGACTTCACATCCTGAAAAAGCTGATTGAGCTCGGCGTCAATTTTCAGATTAGAGCCGGCGTTTTTCTTCAGTGCGTAGGTTAACCGATCGAGCGCGAGCACGAGACGTTTCGCGCGCTGGCCAAGCAATTGGTTCGGCGTTCCTTTCGCGGAGAATTCCGCAACGAGGGAGGCCAGCGCGGCGAGCAAAGATCGCGCGGAGCCTTCGCTCCAGTTCGAGACCGAAGCGCGGCGGGCGAGCGCATCGGCTTGCGCCTGCATACTCGTGAAATCGGAGCGGCTCGGCGTGCTCGACGGCTGGCTGACGGGCGATGGAATGCTGGCCGCCGAAGTTGTGGTCGCGCAAATCCAGGCGAGACCATTCCAGCGCGCATTCGACGCTTCATCGCTCTGCGGATCGCTCGCGAGCGCCCAGCTCATCTCGCGCAAAGCCACCGCCTCTCCGGTGAGCCATTCGCGCAAACCGCTCCATGGTCCGTCATCCTTCCAATGTTTCGGCTCCGCGACCGACTGGCCGTCGAGCTCGAAAAACAAATCGGGATGGCCAGCTCTCAACAACTCGGGCGCGAGATTTTGATGGCAGGCGACGCAGGCGGCGGCGCGCACATAAAGGCTGCGGAGATCGCGCATGCCGGCGGCGACGCGAGTGTTGTAAGTCCAATCGGTGCGCGTGTGCCCGCGCAACCAGCCGCCGGCGGCGCCGTGACATGTCTCGCACGAAACGCCTTCATCGGGATGAGCAGTCGCGGTAAGGCGGCTCGGCGCGACAGATTGCAAAGGCGAATGGCAAACGGTGCAACGCGCGCTCGTGGGCGCCGCGGAGATGCCGAGACCTTCCGCGATCCGTTCGGAGCGCGAATTGAGCAGGACCGCGTAGGCCTTCGTGTGAAAATCCTGCCGGCTCCAGGTGATGTATTGGCTGCGCTTCGGGCCCGCGCCCCCGTGGCAGCTCGATGATTTGCAGCCGATCGATCCGACAAAGGCGCCGCCGCTTTCGCGGATTTGGCGCGGCTCTTTTGCGGAAACGCTAACCGCGCCGGCCGCGAGGATGAAACAGATGCGCGCAGCTTTCAGCAACACGCCGAGAGATTAGCACCGGCATTTTGGAAAACGCGACTGCAAAGGTGCCTCGCTCTCACCGGCCTGAGGGCAGGCCCTCGTGCCGGTGGCCGGTTAGCGGAACGTCAGTTCGCCCAGGCTTTCCACTTCTTGCGCAGCGGCTTGACGTAACGATCCACGTCCACCTTCTTCAGGCGATCCACGCCGTCCTTAACCACCTCCGCCGAGTCTTCGTATTTCCGCCGCATCGATTTGAAGAGCGGCCAGAGGAACGGAAGCGAGAGAACACTCAGATCGACGTTTCCCAACGGTGATTTGGCTTCGACCTCTTTCTCCGCCGAGCTCGAGGAGTAGCGGATCGCTAGCCCGATCGCGACGCCGAGCGCGAGCGCCCCGATCACGGTCGGAACCGGATTCTCTCGCAAAAAAAACTCCGTGCGCTCGCGGGCCGTGCCGGCTCTTTCCTTGGTTTGCTCCCACGCTTCGCCCGCCGCTATCGAAACCTTGTCCGCTGCCTGGCGGAACCGCCCTGGGTTTTCCCCGGAAATTGGTTCGTCGCTCGACCTGTTCGAGGCCGCCAGCGGATCGTCCTCCATAAATTCGTCACCGTTTGGATTGATCATATAGTTATTTCGTAAATGGACTGGGCTTTGCGTCTCTCCGTTCATTTTTCCTTCTCGCGGTCGGGTGGACTACCGCCATTCGTGCTTGGGATACTTGCGCTGGAGCTCCTTCTTGATTTTCGGATAGCCCTCACGCCAGAAGGATTCCAGATCGCTCGTGATTTGGATCGGGCGGTGGTTCGGCGCGAGAACTTGGATCCGCAACGGCGTGCGTCCGCGCCCGACCGCGAGCCCGCGTGGAGTGTCATACAAATCCTGGATACGGGCGGCGATCGTTGGGGGAGCGCCCGCGCCATAGGTGATTTTGGCGGCGCGCCCACTGGACAATTTGATCCGCTCCGGCGCCAGCTCATCGAGCGTCTGTTGCTGCGCGGCGCCCAGCCACGACTTCACGGCGGGCCAGACCGGCCGCTCCTTGATCTCTTTATAAGTCGCCGCGCCATGACAAATTTGTTCGAGGAGCAACAGCTTCGCGGCCTCGTCGATCGCGGGAAACTCCAGTTCCGGGAACTCGGTCGCGACGAAATTTACGCGCTCGATCCATTGCTCGACGGCGTTGTCCCAATGTTTGAGCGGACAGTTTCCAGCCAGGACTTCGCGCGCGAGAATCTGCGCCGCTGCTTGGTCGCCCTGCGGAGAAAATTCCTCGCTCCGCAAAACCAGATCGTGAAAAAGCGTCTGCCGATGGCCGGTGACACGGCGCAAGGCGGGCTCGAACTCGACGAGCGTTTCTTCCCGGAAAGATTCAGGAAATAATTCGCGCAGCCACTCTTCCTCGATCCTGGTGGCGAGCGTGAGCAAAACCTGCCGCTCTTTCTCGCTGCTTTCGATCTCGCGAACTTCGGAGGCGACGAGCAAGCGTGCCCCGTGCACGGCGCTTTCGCGCGCGAGCACGCCGCGACGCCCATGCACCAGCGCGCAACGCAGCGTTCCCGCATCCAGCCGCACCGCGACCTGGTCGGGGAAACCCGCCAGAACGCATCGCTCAATCGATCCAGGCTTGATCTCGCCGGCCTGCAAATCGAGTCGTTCGCTTCGGGCGATGGCGAGAAACTGTTCGGTCAACTGCGCGGCCTCGCGCGCCGCTCCGGCGTTAATGCCAAGCCGTGAGCAACGCTGCGAATCGAAGCCGCTCTTTTCCGCGTAGCGAAACGCGCGCATTAAAACGAAAAGATCCGATTCAGCGTCGCTGCCGAGAACATCTTCGCGATCTTCGCGTGCTTGTTTGCTCTCGAGCCGGCGGAGGAGATTGCGGCCCTGAGTGATCGCGGCGATCAGCGCGACGGCGGGCACGCAGCGATATTGCTGCGCGGCCAGAAGCATGCGCGCGTAGCGCGGATGGACCGGGAACGCCAGCATGCGGCGCCCGAGCATCGTGATTCCGCCGGAAGCCAGAGCGCCGAGATCCCCGAGCAATTGTTCGGCGCGGGCGAGTGCTTGCAGGTCGGGCGGGTCCAGCCAGCGAAAACGGCCGATTTCTTCGACACCGCTTGCTTTCAACGTGAGAACCACTTCAGCAAGATCGAGCCGTTTCACTTCGGGTAACTCCTGCGCCGGGCGATCGAGATGTTCCCGTTCGGTCCAAAGCCGAAGGCAATGGCCCGGTGCGGTCCGGCCGGCGCGACCGGCGCGTTGATCCGCGGAAGCACGGCTGATCTTTTCGACGAGCAGCGTGTTGATGCCGCGGCGGGCGTCGAACCGCGCGATGCGCGCGAGACCGCTATCGATCACGAGCTGCACGCCATCGATCGTGAGCGAAGTTTCCGCCACGTTCGTCGAGACAATTGCCCGCCGTTTTTCGTAAGGCGCGAGCGCGGCGTCCTGTTCCGCGGGCGGCAATTCGCCATGAAGCGGAAGGACGATAAAGCGATCGCTCACGCGTGAAGCGCGGATGGCGGAGATCGTTCGGCCGATTTCATATTTTCCCGGCATGAAGATAAGGGCGTCGCCTTCGGTTTTTGCCGCGATGCGCTCGAGTTCATCGGCGGCGAGGTCCCAGATCGGATAATCGTCGCCTCCCACTGGTTTTGGCAGGTACTCGATCTTGACGGGGAAGGCGCGGCCGCTCGAACTCAAGACGGCGCACGGTTCCAAATATTTTTGGAGAAGGCCCGCGTCCAAAGTCGCGGACATGACAGCGAGTTTCAGATCAGGGCGGGAGGTCGCCTGGAGTTGGAGAGCGCGGGCGAGCGTGATGTCGCCATAGAGATGGCGCTCGTGAAACTCATCGAAGAGAATCGCGGAGATTCCTCGGAGATGCGGATCTTGAATGAGCTGCCGAAGGAGAATTCCTTCGGTGACGAAGCGGATGCGGGTGCGATCCGATGTGATGTTTTCGAAACGGATCTGGTAGCCGACTTCGTCGCCGAGTCGAACTTTCCGCTCGGACGCGACGCGCGCTGCGAGGAGACGAGTCGCGAGCCGGCGCGGCTGCAGGATCACGACCTGACCGGCGCCTAGCGAGCCATGGTCGAGGAGGATTTGCGGAACCTGGGTTGATTTTCCCGAGCCGGTCGGCGCCTGGATAATGAGGCGAGAACGCTCGCGCAGTTCGGCTACGATCGGCTTCTCGAGGTCAAAGATCGGCAGGTTTTGGCGGCGCATTGGGTGCGAAACGTTCAATTTCCGAGGCGGCGCTGATTTGCCGCGGTTGGCCGACTAATTGTCGAGTCGATTGCTGGCGAAGGGATTGAAATTCGTGTCCCGATCGTAAACATCCACGCCTTCAGCGCGCTTGAGTTTGTTCACCACCAGATAAGTGAGCGGCGTTGCCAGCGCTTCGTAAAGGACCTTGGCGAAATAACCGGAAAGAATCAGATTCAACATCGTCGACCACGAGGTTCGGCCGCCAAAGGCGATCAGAATAAGGATGGTCGTGTCGACCAGTTGTCCGGTCACGGTCGAGCCGACGGTGCGCGTCCAAAGCCATTTGCCGTCGGTCCAGAGTTTCATCTTCGCCAGCGTGTAGGAATTCGTAAATTCTCCGAGCCAGAACGCGACGAGACTGGCGACGATGAAACGCGGCACGGTGTAGAAGACCGCTTCGAACGCCGCCTGGTTCGGCCATCCGGGCGCCGCGGGAATCCAGACCACGAACAGCCCCATCAAAGAGAGGATGGCGCAGGCAAAAAATCCGAGCCAGATCGCGCGGCGCGATGCGCCGTAGCCGTAAACTTCGGTGAAGATGTCGCCGAAAATGTAAGTGATCGGGAAAAGCAATTGCGCGCCGCTGACGTTCGCGACCCACGGCTCGCCATGAAAATTGAACAGCGGGATCGCGCAGATTTTCTGGCCAACTAGATTCGAGATCAGGAGAACGACGACGAAAAAGTGGACGAGCAGATCGTAGTAACGAAAGCTGCTCAGCCGCGCATCGCGCGCCGTTAATTTGCGGATCATCGTGTTGGCCATCGAAATTAATTAACCGCGGATGACGCGGATGGCGCGGATTTTTTCTCTCCCATCCGCGTATCTGTGTGATCCGCGGTCGGAAAGGCTCCGGCAAACACTGACATTTCTTTTACGATCTTCGAACCGCGGCAATGCCGTGTCGCGTGAAGCGCTCTTGAACGAAGTCTGGGGCGTCGATTACTACGGCACCACGCGCACGCTCGATCAATTGATCGTGAAGCTCCGGCGAAAGATCGAAGACGTTCCGGGGGAACCGCGTCACTTACTTACAGTGCACACGCTCGGTTATCGATTAGAAGACTGACTGCTATTTTCCTACGAGGGCCGCTCGCGAGCAGAGGCTTGCAATTTCAAATCGTCGATGAGTGGCTTTGCAATGCTTAGGTCAGTTTCCGTTGAATCCGTCATTCGATCCCTAACAGCTAGAGTCCACGTCAGCCAGATTGGGGCATTGTGATGAATCACAGGATCATCTAGACCGAGGCGAAAACTAATCTCCACGAGAACCACCAGAATATTTTTGTGGATATTCAGAATGTGCGTGCCAGTTGGACGTTCCGATTTTCGGTCGGCTGAAAATCCAAGATTCTTGCTTTCACTAACCGCTGTCCTTCCAACGGAATTTACTTGGTCGATCAAAACGGCTCTTGGTGGGTCATCGTGAATCCAGCAACCATATAATTTGGAGCCGATATTGTACGCGGTGGCTTGGCCCCTATTCTCAAATCGCAAGAGAAATGTGATTACAGCTAGCGCGCGAGCCGCTCCTGGTGGCATGCGCCATTGGATCGATATCTCGCTTCCGTTTCCTTGATAAAAGAAATCCGGCTTCAGGGCCGCCGATTCGATCTTCTGCTTCTCTGCTTCTACTAGCCGATTTTCCACGTCGGTGAGCTGATGCTTCGGACTGAGATACAGAAAATGAAACAGAAACGTGAAAACAAAGACGGCGCCATATGCGACTATTACCCAAGCAGCACTGACCAGCGCCTCTTTCATTTGCTGGGTAGATTGCCCGCCATAACTCCGTTGCAGGAATATCGCCAAACCGGCGATCGTGACTCCAACACAAACTGTCCAAGGATGATTCGCGAAAACCAGACTCCAAGTCTCGTTGATCGCCCTCAGCGCCGTCCGGGAAAAGTAACTAGGATTCGAAGAAGCTGACGGCGACTGCATTGCCCCTAGGCTAAGACCGTTTTTGGCAGAAGTTGCGCAGATTTTTCGTGTCGCTGGGAACCAAACGCCAAGTAACAAGGAGCGGCGGTTTACAAACCGCCGTCGGCGAGCGGGAGATCGCCGTTCCTTGGTCTTGATTTCGATGAATCGGCCGCGGAGAAGGCCCGCCTTCGCCCAGAAGCGCCGGCGTGGCAAAACGAGCGGACTGTTCCGCTCGTTTCGAAAATGGGACGGTGAAATCCCGGCCACGGGAAGAATTTTGGACCGCCCATTTTGCCGGCCGCCCGTAACTCGTTGTCAGCCAATCGACAAGAGAAGGTTCATAGCGATGGCATAGGGCATGCAAAGGGGTCTCCGTTGGAGACGCTCCAATGTAGTCGCCTAACCTCAACCCATCTCACCCTATGATCCTTCGCATTCTTTTTCTCCTCGCTATCGCAGTCGCGACCGCTTCCGCCCTCTCCGAAGAAAATTTTAATCAATCACTCGACGGAGCGCCTGGGGGGAAGCTCATCGTCGATGTTGATTTCGGAACGATCGATGTCTCCGCGGGACCGGATAACAAGATTTCCGTCGCTGCCCATCGCAAGATCGATTCGGACAACGACGCGCAGGAGAAAGAATATCTGGCGTCCGCGCCCGTGAATGTGACCAAGGAAGGGAACACCATCACGATTCGCGCCCGGCGGCAAAACAAGGATCGCAACCTGAATTGGTCGGGACGCTGCAGCATGGACGCGCGCTACACGGTGCAAGTGCCCAAGAGTTTCAGCTCGGAGCTGCGGACTGGCGGCGGCACGATCATGGTCGCCGAATTAGCCGGCACGATGAGCGCCGATACCAGCGGCGGAAAGTTAAAGTTCACGCATCTTAAAGGTCCGACCGGCGCGACGACCAGCGGCGGCAGCATCGAACTGAATGGCTGCGACGGGCCGCTGAAAGTGGACACGAGTGGTGGCAGGATCGAGGCGATCGACGGCAGCGGGTCGCTCGAGGCGCGCACGTCCGGTGGATCAATCGTGGTCAAGAATTTCAGCGGCGACGCCAAGGTGGAGACAAGCGGCGGCCGGCTCGCCTTCGAGAACATCAACGGCAAGATTTTTGGCCGGACCTCGGGCGGATCGATCAGCGCCAAGTTGAAATCGCCGGTGCCGGGCGACGTGAATCTGGAAACTTCCGCAGGAAGTATCGATGTGATGGTTCCGGCGGATGCGGGCCTGGATGTCGAAGCCGAAGCGAGTTCCGGCCGGGTCACGAGCGACCTCCCGTTCATCGGCATCCGCACCGACCGCGAATCGATGAAGGGGAAGATCAACGGCGGCGGCAAGTCGCTCGTTCTCCGATCTGGCGCGGGTAGCATTTCGATCAAGCCGACTTCGGCGGAAGTGGCCGCGAAATAAATCGCCGCGCGCCATGAACGACCTGCGCTTCGCTCTGCGTCAGTTGCGGAAATCGCCGGGCTTCACTTTCATCGCGGTCCTCACGCTCGCGCTCGGGATCGGCGCGAACACCGCGATCTTCAGCGTGATCTACGCGGTCCTGCTTCAGCCGCTGCCTTATCCCGAGGGAGATCGGCTGATGATTCTCACCGAAACGGACGCGAACCAGCCACAGATTTCCGTTTCGTTTCCGGACTACATTGACTGGAGGCGCGACAACACGGTCTTCGAGCATCTCGCGGTTTCGCGGCGTGAATCGTATAACCTGAGCGGACTCGAAGGACGCGCCCCCGAGCAGGTCAGTGGCGGTCTGGTCACGGCCAGTTTTTTCAAAGTGATCGGGCTCAACCCTCAACTTGGCCGCGCGTTCACCGAGGAAGAAGACCGGGTGGGCGGGCCGATGGTGGTGGTTATCAGCGACCGCTTCTGGCAGCGGGTTTTTTCGCGCGATCCCAACGTCCTCGGCCGAGCGGTGAATTTCGGCAACCAGCCCTACACAATCATTGGGGTGATGCCGCCGCAGATGTTCTCGCCGCGGACGGTGGAGGTTTGGTTTCCATTAATGCGGCGAACCGATGATCAGATGTGGCAGACCCGCGATAACCATCCGGGCTTGTTTGGCTGGGCCCGTTTGAAGCCCGGCGTGACAATCGAAAAGGCGCTGGCCGAAATGAAGGAGATCGCAGCGCGACTTTCGAAACAATATCCGGATTCAAACGCGAGTGTGAGCGTCACAATCACGCCGTTGCTGGAAAATCAGGTGAGCGATTACCGCGAAAGCCTGAAGTTGCTGTTCGAAGCCGTCGCCCTGGTGCTGCTCATCGCCTGCGCCAATCTCGCCAACCTTCTCGCCGCCCGTGGCGCCGCGCGTGCCCAGGAATTCGCGGTGCGCGCAGCGGTGGGGGCGTCGCGCTGGCAGATCATTCGCCAGCTTTTGATCGAGAGCTTCGTCCTGGCGCTCGCCGGCGGTTTGCTGGGACTTTGTCTCGCTGCCTGGGGCCGCGATCTCCTCGTGGCCCTTTCGCCACCGGGGGTTCCGCGTTTTCAAAACCTATCGCTCAACGGGTGGGTCCTGCTGTTCAGCCTGGCTCTCTCGGTCGGGACGAGCGTTCTCTTCGGTCTCTGGCCGGCGTGGCACACGTCGCGCGCCGATATTCAGCTCGCTCTCAAATCCGGCGGGCGCGGCAGCTCCGATTCTGTGGGCGCGCGCCGGTCGCGCGATCTGCTCGTGATCGCAGAAGTCGCGCTGACGCTCATGCTCCTGAGCGCGGCCGGCCTGGTCCTGAAAAGTTTTGCGAACGCCAGAGGGCTGGGCCTCGGTTTCGATCCGCACCTCCTGCTTTCGGCGCGCGTCGATCTTCCGTCACCGACTTACGCCGACGCGACGAAGCTCGTGAATTTTTCCAACGCGCTGCAGGAAAAATTATCCGCGCTCCCCGGCGTGCAGAACGCCGCGATCGCTTCCAATCCGCCTCTCATGGTTGGATGGCAGACTTCGTTTGTTCCCGAAGGCGCACCGGAACCGCCGCCGGGGAAATCGCCCTCCGTGGAGATGAATGTGGTGACGGCCAACTACTTCGAAACCATGCGGACGCCATTGCTGCGCGGGCGGGCTTTCGAGGCGCGTGACACGAAGGACCAGCCGCCCGCTATCATCGTCGATCAGCTTCTTGCTGAGCGCTATTTCCCTGGGGAGAACGCGATGGGCAAGCGTCTTAAGATGCACACCGGCGGCGAGGGAAAGATCGAATACCGGAACATCGTCGGCGTCGTGCCGCATTTAAAAGTTTACGGGTTCGAAGAGACAGTCGTATTGCCGCAGGCGTATCTCCCGATAACGCAAATGCCGCAGACCGGGCTGGTGGTTCTTTTGCGCACCACGCTCTCTCCGAAATCGCTCGAGAAGCCGGTGCGCGACATCGTCGCTTCGCTCGATCCGGCGCAGCCTGCGTTCGAGTTCAAGACGATGCAGGAACGGGTCGAGGAAACGTGGGCGACGCCGCGGTTGATGAGCTTTCTCCTGGTCTGCTTCGCGGTGCTCGCGTTGACGCTCGCGGTCGTCGGGCTCTACGGCGTAATGGCTTTCAATGGGTTGCGCCGCATGCGCGAAATCGGCGTGCGGCTCGCTCTGGGCGCGATGCCGGCGCAAATCCGCATGATGATGCTCGGCCAGGGGATGCGCCTGCTCGGATGCGGTTTGCTGCTTGGATTCGCCGGGGCCTTCGCGTTTTCCCGGGTGATCCGGAGTTTGCTTTTCGGCGTGAGCGTTAATGATCCGCTGATCTACGCTTCGGTCTCGCTCGTTTTGGGGTGCGCCGCGTTGTTCGCGTGTTGGGTTCCAGCGCGGCGCGCCTCTCGAGTTAATCCGATGATCACATTGCGCGCCGAATGAACAAAAACAGTGACCAGTGACGAGTGACATGTGACGAGCAACGCTGAGCTCTGACTTATGAACAACTTCCGCTATGCATTGCGCCAACTCCGGAAGTCGCCCGGGTTCACGTTCGTCGCCGTGCTCACGCTCGCCCTCGGCATCGGTGCGAACACCGCGATCTTCACCGTCGTCCACGCGGTCCTGCTCGCGCCGCTGCCTTATCCCGATGCCGATCGCATCGTGGCGGTGCAATCGCGCAATCTCCAGGAGAATTTGATCGGGCTCGGTTTCGCGCCCGCCGGTTTCCGTGACGTCGAGAAGCAGGTTACCTCTTTCGAGGCCATCGCGGCCACGCGCTACAACTACGACAATCTTACCGGCATCGAGAAACCGACTTCGCTCACGGGCAGTCTCGTTACGCAGGATTATTTCAAGGTGCTCGGCGAAAAGCCGCTCATCGGCCGGACCTTCACGCGCGATGACGCGGCCGCCAGCGCGAAAGCGTCCGTCGTTCTTAGCTACGATCTCTGGCAGAAACAATTCGGCGGCCGGCGCGAGATCGTCGGCGAATCGGTCACCCTCAATGATGTTCCGCATGAAGTGATCGGCGTCATGCCGCGCACTTTCAAAGATCCATTCAACGTCTGCGCGCTCTGGCGAATTTTTCCGAATGAAGGCGGCGAGAACTTTGTCGCGAACGCGCGGTTCTGGGGAGTGATTGGACGAATCAAACCCGGCGTGGCGGTGTCGGCGGTTCAGGCGGAGCTCAGCACGATCGCCGGCCGGCTCGCCCAGAGCGATGCGAAGTTTTACAAAGGCTGGGATCTAAACATCAGTCCACTGCGCGATGAAGTGGTCGGCAATTATCGCGAAGGTTTGCTGCTCGTGGTCGGCGCTGCGCTGCTCGTCCTGCTGATCACCTGCGCGAACGTGGCCGGCCTCCAGTTCGTCCGGGCTTCGACGCGCCAGCGCGAAGTGGCGATCCGACTCGCGCTCGGCGCGA
>JBEEHU010000011.1:0-6678 GCA_041167565.1 Verrucomicrobiota bacterium
GGCGCGCTAGCAGCACCGGCCCGGCGTTTGGCCCATCGTGCTTTCATCGACTCGGACAGCCTCCTGCGACCAGCGGCGCTGAGTCCGCCTTTTTTGCTTGCCGGCGCTTTCGCAGCCGAGCTACTGCCAGTTCCCTTTCGCTTAGCCCAACGCGCCTTGGCGGCGGTGGCTAGTTTCGCTCGGGTAGCAGCTGACATCGGGCGACGGCGGCGACCACCGGCCCGACGGCCTTTGCCGCGGCCAGTACCAGAACTAGTCGAACCACCAAAGAGAGTGGATAAACGTTGCTCGAGCGCGCTGATCTGCTGCCTTATAGAAAGGGCTTGTGTTAGTTTTTGAAAAGATAGGTCCATGGCCTACTAGATAGCTCTCCAAGAAAGAACTGCAAGCGAAATAGCCAATAAGTTATCCGGGCCGGTGGATTTAGTTACTGGATCAACGTCAGAATAATTGAGGAAAAATAAGCGGGCGCGATTACTTCTCTTTAGGTATAGTGCGCGAACTTTCCGGGCGGTTAGCTCAGTGGTAGAGCGGCTGGTTTACACCCAGTAGGTCGGGGGTTCGAAACCCTCACCGCCCATTCTTTACATGCCAGACACCGACGAGTTCATGCGCGCCGCGATCGAACAGGCGCGAAAAAGCCTTACCGAACGGGGAATTCCGATTGGTTCCGCCCTGGTCCTGGAGAATCAGCTAATCGCCGTCGGCCACAATAAACGGGTGCAGGAAAATGACCCTGTGACCCATGCCGAAATCGACTGCATTCGTCAGGCGGGACGGATCGGTGGCGGCTTTCAACGCGCCGTTCTCTATTCGACGCTAATGCCTTGCTACCTTTGCGCCGGCGCGGTGGTGCAGTTCGGCATCAGGAAAGTGGTCGTAGGAGAAAGCCGGACTTTTGCGGGCGCTGCAGACTTCATGCGCTCCCACGGTGTGAAGGTCATCGACCTGGACCTGTCGGAATGTGTCGAGATGATGCGAAGTTTCATCGCGGAAAACCCGGCTTTGTGGAACGAAGATATCGGGAGGTGACTTACTCGCGCCTGTTCGCTCCTAGGACGAAACAATTTGAATTTCGGGCGGCTCCCAAAGTTCGATCCGGTTTCCTTCCGGATCCATCGCCCACGCAAAGTAACCGAACTCCGATTTCTCCGTCCGTTCATCCACTTCCACGCCTTGAGCGCGCAGGGCTGCGAGGAGGCCATCCAGGTCAGCCACACGAAAGTTGACCATGAACTCCTTATTGCTGGGCGCGAAGTACCCGGTATCGGCCGGAAAAGGAGACCAGACTGAATAAGCCTCGCGCTTTGGTAACTTATCCGCGGGAGTTTCAGCCTGGCGGAAAGTGACTCCGCCAAATTCCTCCAGTTCCAGCCCCAGATGTTTCCGATACCACGCGCCGAGTTTTTCCGGATCGTTTGCCTTAAAGAAAATTCCGCCGATGCCGACTACGTGCTTCATGAATTGCGGAGTGAGTTAAAGCATATCCCATAGGTTAATGATATACCAAACCGCGGGCCAGCGGCGCTGTACCTTACTTTGCTTGCTTGTGCCATGCAGCCAGCACTTCCACTTCGCGTTCGGCGGAAAGGCCAGCTTTCAAGTTCTGGCGCTCTGGCGGCTGAGACTTAAACCACGCGAGGGTATCGCGCGCGGTCTCGGCTAACGGTCGAAAGGTCAGGCCTTTGCCTAGCGCCCACTTGATGCTGATGCGGCCCATCCCACCTTCTTCTCCGCGCGGCGGGACCCAAACCGGCATGTCCGACCACGGCGCGACTTTCTGCGCTTCGAGGAAATCGGCGTTCACCCAGGTAAAATTCGCATTCGATTTATTGGCGGCCTTGATTCCTTCCAGCATCGCGCCGACGCCGAGCGGCTGAGCCGGTCCGGTCGCGTTGTAGACGCCGGTCTCGCGTTGTTCCACCATCCGAATGACCCATTCCGCTAAGTCGCGCCCATCGATGAACTGAACAGGATCGGTTGGATTGCCGGGCGCGAGCACTTCGCCGCCTCGATCGATTCGCACCGGCCAATAACTAAAGCGATCGGTTTCATCGCGCGGGCCTACGATCAATCCAGGCCGGATAATCAGTGTCTGTTTCGGAAACCATTTCTCGGCCTCCTGTTCGGAAAGCGCCTTGAGCGGACCGTAAAGCGCGAACTTGGATGCGATCACAGTGTCACGCGTCTCTTTATACGGGTCCGCGCCGGTGTACTTAGCGAGCGGAGCGCTCTCTTCTATCCCGGCCTTGCTCGTGTCGGCAAAAACCGAGATCGTCGAAATGAAAACGTAGCGATCGACATTGCCCTTCAGGATTTGCGCCGCGTCGCGCACCCACGCAGGAAGCATCGTGGGGTTATCGATGACCACATCCCATTGGCGATTTTTCAGCGCATCGAGCTGGCCATTCCGGTCCCCGGTCAATTGCTCCACTTCCTTCGGCGTTTCGCCCGGATGCGTTTTGCCGCGATTGAAAACGGTGACCTTGTGTCCGCGCTCGAGTGCGTAACGAATTTGAAACGGCCCCGTGAATCCAGTTCCTCCCAGGATCAGGATGCGAAGCGGCTTAGTTTTTTCTGCGGCAACTCGCGCATCGGGAAAAAGTCCGAGGCCGAATGCGCCGCCGGCCGCGGCGGAGACTTTGATGAAACGTCTTCTTGTAGTTGGTGTCATGCAAGCGAAGCATGATCGTCGTTTCCCGCAACGCAACTGGAGGCTGCCATCGGTTTATGGTTGACGCGAACGCGTTCGGGCGGCTGGAATTAGTCTCATGGGCAATCTAACCGGCGGATTAATCAGCGGATTGATCTTCGGCGCTGTTGTCGTGGCGACGATGCTGCCGATGCAGTTTCCCGATAAAGCCATAGCCCTGCTCGCGGCGTTCATCAGCCGCTTCGGGTTGGGTCTCGTGATTGGTTGCGTGCAATTACCGTGGCCGGGCTGGCTCATCGGACTTGTCTTCGGATTACTGCTAAGTATCCCGGATGCATTGATCACCAAGGCTTACGCGCCGATTCTTATCATCGGAGCGATCGGCGGCACGATCATCGGTGGCGTTCTCCACGGCTGGAAATAATCATGTTTCGTTTTTCGCGCTCCGCACTTCTGGGCATTCTCGCCACCTTCGCTTTGGCCGGTTGCGGCGGCGGTCATCTTCACAAGACGAGTTCCTTCGAGACCAGAACAACGCCGCCTTACTTGGAAATGCGTTCCGAGGTTTCGGCCGCAACTCTTCATTTCCCCCGCGGCATCTACGTTCTCGATCAGACCGACGACAACGGTTATTACTACCGGGCGCCGCGCAAGATCACTCAACGTTCCTGGTCCGGCGGCCTCCCGCACGACGGGGGAATCTTCGTTTCGAAACGCGATCGCAGAAAGTTGCGGGGCTACGTGATTTTGCCCGGAGGATTAACTCATGTCGGAAATTTTTCCTCGAGCGATCACGAATTTCGATACTAAAGGGATGTCGCGGCGCAAGGCTGCCGCTTTGATTGCCCAGAGCGCGGCGGGCGTCCTCCTCGCGCGAGTCGCTTCAGCAGCGGAACAAAGCGACGCGACGCCTACCGGGAAATTGGAGTTACTGCAACGCGCCATCCCATCGTCCGGTGAAATGCTTCCCGTCATCGGCCTTGGGACATGGCAGGTCTTCGATGTTGGCTCGTCGCCGGCAGAACGCAGGCCGCTCGAAGAGGTGCTCGCGCTTTTCGCGAAACTCGGAGGCCGGGTCGTCGATTCGTCGCCGATGTATGGGCGCGCCGAAGAAGTCGTCGGCGACATAACTGCCCGGCTCGGCTTGAGCCAATCGCTTTTTCTTGCCACGAAAGTTTGGACCACCGGCAAACAACCGGGGATCGACTCGATGGAAAGATCGCTGGCGAAACTTCAGGTCAAACGCATCGACCTCATGCAGGTCCACAATCTCATCGACGCCAAAACTCATCTCGCGACCTTGCGCGAGTGGAAAGAACAGGGCCGCGCCCGCTACCTTGGGGTCACTCATTATGTTTCGCGCGCCTACAAGGAAGTGGCGGCGCTTCTTCGCAGCGAGAAGCTCGATTTCGTTCAGATCAATTATTCGATTCTCGAGCGCGAAGCGGAGAACGAGATATTGCCGATCGCCCAGGAGCGCGGCGTCGCGGTCATCGTGAACCGGCCGTTTGGCGGCGGCAATCTTTTCGCGCGCGTCCGACAAAAACCGTTACCGGATTGGGCGAAGGAATTGGCCTGCGCGATTCCCGCTACGAACAAGGTTCGGCACCTGGAAGATAACATGCAGGGCGGCGTGGGGCGCCTTCCCGATGAGACGCTTCGAAAGCGGATGATCGCGGCGTTGTAGGCAACAAAACGATGACATAAACCAAAAGGCCCCGCGCCGGTCAGGACGCGAGGCCTTCGTTAGTTTAAGGGCAACCGGGGTTAGTCCGAATCCAGCTCATACACTTCCACGAGACCGATTCCAGTAGAGCTGCCAGCTCCGCTAACCACAGTCGTATAGGCACCTGGTTCGAGGCGGATGAGCAACGCCGCTTCTAAATCGTCCGCCGGCGCGAACCCGCTCGCGACGATTTCCGCCGCATTGGCGTTAGTTCTCCAATCATCGTTCGACGCCAGAGGTGTTGACCCGGCAAACAGCGCGAGCGCAGGATTTGCCAGAGCCGGCGATACTCCGAAGGCCGCGAGGGACGGACCCATCGCGCGGATCATGACCAGCTTCGGACCACCGGTGATGATGAAACCACCGATAAGCTGTCCTTGTCCTGTCCCGACGATTCCGCGCGTCGAGATGTTCGCCATGCGATGGGAAAGGGAGTTCTTGAAGGTATTGACCGTGAACGTCCCGGCGCTTGTTTGAAATGCGCCGGTGAAAATGCCGTCGGTGATCGTGAAGTTCCCGGTGATGTTACTGCTGCTGCCGATGACGTGATCGAGCGTAAACGTGAATTGCGTCGCGGGCGCCACTGGTGGCGTGACTATTCCAAAACCACCGCTCAAGACTGTGCCGGTGCGCTGAATCATGATGATGTGCTTATTCGCATCAATGATGAACATGACCTGGCTTTCTCCTGTCGGACCGTGCGCCACCCCAAAGTAGCGACCGGCAATATTCGAAGACGTGCCGAAGGTTGGGAAACGCGAAGCCTGAAAAGGCTGCCCCCCGAGGGTAAAGGCGATACCGTTCTCGTTGGCGGTGCCGATAATAGCCTGGCCGGTAGTAAGCGTGAGCGTGAATGACCCATTTGTCAGCGCGCCTTCCGCGAAGCCGAGGGCCTGTCCAGTAATGTCCAGGACATGAATCTGCACGTGATTATTCCTCTCGACATAAAAGAGGATCAACGAGCCCGTTGGCGTGGTGCTTCCATAAACTCCACGCAGACTTACTTCGCCATGGTCTTCATGAGGACTGGGGGATGGTGTCGCGGAAGGGGAAGGCGTAGGCGTCCCATCGCGATGCGGGGTTGGGGTCGGCGAAGGCGACGACTCCGGATGAGGCGTGGGCGTTGGGCTCGGGGTCGGTTCGGCGTAAGCCGGGAACGCCGCGAACATGCCGAGGCAGGCTACGATACTGAGATGCTTAATAATTAATTTCATTGTTTTTTGATGATGTTTTCTGCGGTTTGGCCGGCAGGAGAAAATCGGCTGAAGTATGGAAATTATAGCAGAAAACGTTCCTGCTAGCGGGCTTTTCAGAGACATTTACATGACCTTTGTTGCCGATCGCCACTGCTTCAGCCTATAAGCAGTTCGCCACCTCGATCACGGCAGAAACAAGCAGGCATGAACCTTACTTCGTCGAAAAATTTCGTGCTCATGGGGTTCCTGATCTCGCTGCTCTCGGTCGCCTTCAACTCCATCGTGCTCTCTTATGTGAGCGGGCGCCTCCGTGCGGTGGACGCCGAGTACAACTCTTTGATTGAATCGCTGGCCAAGCAGGCGGCTGAATTAAACGAAGGCGATTCGCTCTTCGATCTTTACCGGATCATGCACAACGTCGCTTTCAGCGTTCCGCCGGCCAAAGCGAAGGAAGCGCGCCAGGACGCGGAGGCCATCCTGAAAAGGTTCCTGACCAAGTATTACGCGGCGGCGAATGACGTCCCTGCAACAGAAGTGACTCGCGTCGAAGTCGAGGAGGCCGGCCAGATCATTCCTCTCCTGGAAAAGGGACTTGGCTTGACTCTGGCGCTCCGGGCAGCTTCCGACGATTCGGAACGCGCCCGACTGACCGCGGAATTGGAAAAGCTTGCCCGGGAAGTGCCGGAGCCTAGGTCCGAACTCGGCAAAAAACTTCGCGAGATTCAGAAGTATTCGCAGGCGGAATTTGCCGAGAACGACGTAGTGATCATGTCCGCGCTGATGCCCGTGATGAAATCATTCCGGGAGCAAATCGTTGCAAGCATCACCACGAAAGAGAACCGCAAGCATGAGTTGGAGCGCGAACGTTCCGCTCTGACGAGAAAGGCAAACTACGCCAGCTACGCGGCGATCACGTTTCAGTTATTTGGCTTAATGCTAATCCTGACGAAGGATCTTCTGCGAGAGAAGCACGCCGCGAGAGCTTAAGCGGGAAGAACGCGACCCGTTACTTCGCCAAAGCCGACGCGATAGCCATCCCCCTGGGCCCAGCCAGTGATCGTTAGGCGATCGCCGTCTTCGAGCCACTTGCGGCTCTCTCCGTT
>JBEEHU010000012.1:0-43518 GCA_041167565.1 Verrucomicrobiota bacterium
AAAACCTCGTTAGGCAGCGGAACCACGACGTCATCGACCTTTTTGGAGAGTTGTTTGATGTCCACGCGCTTCGGAGCCTCCGCGGCGTGGGCACAGAGCGCGAGGCTTGCGATGAGGGCGATGGTGAGTTTGGAAATTTTAGCGAATGAGATCATTGCGAGCTTCGACTGTTGATTTCGCCTTCGTATTCAGGATTAATGGCTAACACTAAGCAGAAGTCTGTGCCGCACAAATTTACCCGCTTAAGATTTTGACTCTGAATCGCACCAACGTCGCCGGCTGGCGGCATTCGCCTGGATTTCTTTTCACGTGGCGGGGACTGTCTTCATGAATGCGCGGCGCCTGAAGGAAGTCCTTTCGCGAGCGAAAGCCAAGCGCGTTCTGGTTATCGGCGATTTGATGCTGGACGAATTCGTCTGGGGCAAGGTCGGCCGGATCTCTCCCGAAGCGCCCGTGCCGGTGGTCGAAGTGACCGGCGAGAGCTTTTATCCGGGCGGCGCGGCGAACGTCGCGCGCAATCTCCGGGAATTCATCGAGAACGCCGCCGTCATCGGAATGATCGGAGCGGATCGCGGGGGCCGCCAACTGCGCAAGCTTCTGGCCGAGCAAAAAATCGATACGGCCGACACAATCGAAGACGCTGAGTTTCCGACGATCGTGAAGACCCGCATCATTGCCCGCAATCAGCAGATCGTTCGGGTCGACCGGGAACAGCTTCGGTCCCCTTCCCCGGCGCAGGTATCGCGAATCGTGAAGAGCGTTCGGGGCGCTCTCACCAAGATCGACGCCATTATTTTCGAAGACTACGGCAAGGGCTTTCTGAGCGCGGAACTCGTCCGGCAAATCTGCGAACACGCCCTCAAAGCCGGCAAGATTGTTTCAGGAGATCCGAATCCGCAGCATCCGATCGCGTGGGAAAATGTCACCGCGGTTAAGCCGAATCGGAACGAAGCCTTCCTCGCCGCTGGGATCCCGTGGAGCGATCCGGTCGATCCGCCGCAGAAAGACAAGCCGCTCCTCGAGGCCGGCAAGATTCTGCTCAGAAAATGGAAGACGAAGCTGTTGCTGATTACGCTGGGCGAGCACGGGATGATGCTTTTTGAACGGGGAACAACGCCTCATCATATTCCCACAAAAGCGCGCCAGGTCTTCGACGTTTCCGGCGCGGGCGACACCGCGATCGCGCTTTTCACTCTCGCGCTTTGTTGCGACGCAACTCCGGTTGAAGCAGCCGAGATCGCAAATCACGGCAGCGCGGTTGTCGTCGGCAAACTCGGAACCGCGACCGTCACTCGCGAAGAACTAATCGCGAGCTTTCGCAATGACAGTCTCGTCTAACGAGACCTCGCCGGCTGTTTTTCTGGATCGCGATGGAACGCTCATGCGCGATGTCGATTACTGCGGCGATCCCAAAGACGTAGAAGTTTTTCGAGGTGCGGCCGAAGCGCTGCGGCGGCTCAAGTCGAACGGGTACAAACTTGTCGTGCTCACGAATCAAAGCGGCGTGGGCCGTGGTTATTTCACGGAAGCAGATTACCGGGCGGTGGAAGCGGAATTCTTGCGGCAGCTCGGGGATGGTTTGCTGGATGGCAGTTATCATTGTCCCGATCTACCGGGGACAAACTCGACGCGACGCAAACCCGCTCCAGGAATGGTCCTCGAAGCGCAACGAGATCATCGCCTGGATCTCACCCGCTCCTGGTTCATCGGCGACAAGGCGAGCGACATCGGGTGTGGACGGAATGCGGGCGTGCGCACCATCCTGATGCAAACCGGGTACGGCGCCAGTGAGGCGAACTGCCGCCCAGATTTCATGGCACGTGACCTGGCGCATGCAGCGGAGATCATCCTCACAACATGAGTAAAGCCGTCGGCATCATTCCCGCGCGCTGGGGCTCGACGCGTTTTCCGGGCAAGATGCTTCACCCGATCGCGGGCAAACCATTGCTTCGGCATGTCTGGGAGCGCTGCCGGCGCGCGAAAGGTTTGGATAGGCTCATCATTGCCACGGACGATTTCCGGATTGCCGAGGTGGCCTTCGATTGGGGCGCTGAAGTTGCCATGACTTCGGCAAATCATGCGAGCGGAACGGACCGGATCGCCGAAGTCGCCTCGAAGATGAAAGAATTCGCCCACATCATTAACATCCAGGGCGACGAGCCGCTGATCGATCCACGCCTGATCGATCGCCTCGTGCGCGCGCTGCAACGGGATCGAAAACTGGAAATAATCACGGCCGCGCATCCGTTCGCCGATCCGGCCGAAGCCGAATCACCGCACCAAGTCAAAGTCGTGCTCAACAAAAAAGGCGAAGCGCTCTACTTCTCTCGCGCGCTAATTCCCTCAACAAAGAGAGGCGGTTTACATTTTCGCCACCAGGGCATTTACGGTTACACCCGCGAGCTTCTGCTTCGTTTCGTTCGCTGGAAAACGTCGCCGCTGGAGCGCGCGGAATCTCTCGAGCAATTGCGCGCGCTGGAGAATGGCGTAAGAATTCAGGTAGTCATAACTGGCAGCGGATCGCCCGGCGTCGACACGCCGGAGGACGCCCGAATGATTGAGCGGCTGATGGTTTCCGAAGGCAAGCGATCCTCCGGGCGAAAGCGGGCGAAGGGGAAATGAAATACATTTTTATCACGGGCGGAGTGGTGAGTTCGTTAGGCAAAGGCTTGGCGGCGGCTTCGCTCGGCACGCTCCTCGAACTTCGCGGTCTGCGAGTCGTCTTCCAAAAGTTCGATCCCTATCTGAACGTCGATCCGGGAACGATGAACCCCTTTCAACATGGCGAAGTTTACGTGTTGAACGACGGCGCCGAAACCGATCTCGATCTCGGCCACTACGAGCGCTTCACCAACTGCGTCCTCTCGCGCCACAACAATCTCACCAGCGGCCAGGTTTACGAAAACGTGATCCTGAAGGAACGCCGGGGCGATTATCTCGGCAAAACCGTGCAGGTGATTCCGCACGTGACCGACGAAATCAAGAACCGCATTCGCGAAGTCGCCGCGGAGAGCAAAGCCGACATCGTGATCACGGAAATCGGCGGCACGACGGGTGACATCGAGGGGCTGCCGTTCTTGGAAGCGATCCGGCAATTCATTCTCGAAGTGGGCCCGCAGAACGTGGTGAACGTCCACGTTACCCTCGTTCCGTACATTCGCGCGGCCGGCGAGTTGAAGACGAAACCGACCCAGCAAAGCATCGCGAAATTGCGCGAGATCGGTTTGCAACCGCAGGTCCTCCTTTGCCGCACGGAGCATGCGCTCGACGCCGAGTTGCGGCAAAAGCTTTCGATGTTCTGCAACGTTTCGCTGCGCGGCGTGATCGAAGCGCGCGATGTGAAGCACACGATTTACGAGATGCCGCTCATGTTGAATGAGGAAGGTCTCGACGATCTTGTTTGCGAGTTGCTCCAAATCGAAGCGCCGCCGCCGGATCTGACGAACTGGAGAAAATTCGTCGAGCGCGTTATCAGCCCGACGAAACAGGTCAAGATCGCCGTCGTGGGGAAATACATCGATTTGCAGGACGCGTACAAGAGCATCTACGAATCGCTCACGCATGCGGCTGCGAGTCAGGATTGCGGCATCGATCTCAAGCTGATCGACGCGGAATCGCTTGAGGGCGGCGTCGACGGCCATCTCAAAGATGTCGCGGGCGTTCTCATTCCCGGCGGATTTGGCGAGCGCGGCGTGGAAGGGAAAATCAGCGCCGCGCGTTTCGCCCGGGAAAACAAGGTGCCGTACCTCGGGCTTTGTCTCGGCATGCAGGTGGCGACGATCGAGTTCGCGCGAAACGTTTGCGGACTCGAAAAAGCGAACAGCACCGAGTTCGACGAAAACGCGGCCGATCCGGTCATTTGCCTGCTCGATGACCAGCGCGATGTGAAAAACAAAGGCGCGACCATGCGGCTCGGGACCTGGCCGACGAAGATCGCGCACGGAACCGTGGCGGAAAAAATATACGGCGGCGGTGAAGTGCTGGAGCGGCATCGGCACCGCTATGAGTTCAACATGAAGTATCGGGAAACGATGGGCGAAAAAGGATTCACCATTTCGGGAACGTCACCCGACGGCGCGCTCGCCGAGCTCATTGAGCTGCGCGATCACCCTTATTTTCTGGCGTGCCAGTATCATCCTGAATTCCAGAGCAAACCGAACAAGCCGCACCCGCTCTTCAAGGGCTTCATCGAAGCCTGCCTCGCGCATCAAGGGTAGCGCTTTGCGGCGCGTCGCAGTCGGTCGTTGATGGCGGCGCCCAATCCTTCGTCTGGCAATATTTCGGCGACGATGAGATCGAGATTCAGCCGGTCCAATTCGCGCAGATAGCGAAACAGATTTGTCGCAGCCTCGCGCATATCCTGACTGGAACTGAGCTGCCGGATTTCGGCAAATTGCTTTGTCCCAGCAACGGAACGCCACGCCAGTAGCCCACATCTCCTGTTCGCGGGCAGCGCGTACGAAAAAGCGTCGTCCGCAAGAACGAGCGGTGTGGACGGCGCGTAGTGCGATGGAAGCTGACCCGGCGCCTCGGGACGTTCAGCGGCCTTCACGAGAACGACTTCGCCGAATGCTTCGAGCTGCGCTGTCGTGATCGGCCCGCGCCGGAGCAATTCCATTCGGCCGCTTCGCACCGCCAAAATTGTCGATTCGATTCCATGCGCAGTTGGTCCGGCATCGACAATTAGCGGAATTCGTCCATCGAGTTCTTCGAGCACATGCTGCGCAGCCGTGGGGCTGACCCGGCCAAACCGATTGGCGCTCGGCGCCGCCAATGGCGAACCGAAGGCGCGAATGATTTCGGCGAAGATCGGATGCGCACTGACGCGAACAGCAACCGTCTCAAGACCGGCTGTGACAACGTCGGGAATGATTTCGCGCCGCGGCAGCACAATCGTGAACGGGCCCGGCCAGAATTTCGCGACCAGTTTCTCTATCAGCTCACGCGAATCATGGTCGATCCTTGCCACGCGTTCGAGCCATGCGCGATCCGGCAGATGAACGATGAGCGGATCGAAGCGCGGCCGTTCTTTGGCCTCGAAGATTTTCGCGACGGCTTCGCTGCGGAGCGCATCGGCCGCGAGTCCGTAAACTGTTTCCGTCGGCAATGCGACGGCGTCGCCGCTCCGCAGAAACTCTGTGGTCGTGGCCACAGCCTTCGCGCGCTCTTCGGGAGTTCGCGAAGGAAGAAGCCGGGTCATGGAACCCGCTGCGCTAGCACATCATCAGTCTGCTTCTGTCGGAACGCCTGAAGTTTTCCGCGCACCTTCTCGTCACTGAGTCCGATGATGCTGGCGGCCAGCAGCGCGGCATTTTTTGCGCCGGCCTTTCCAATGGCAAGCGTCCCAACGGGAATGCCGCCGGGCATCTGCGCGATCGACAACAGCGAATCCAACCCGTTGAGAGCAGAATTCATGGGCACCCCGAGCACCGGAAGCCAGGTATGACCGGCGATCACTCCGGCCAAATGCGCTGCGCCTCCCGCCCCGGCGATGATCACGCGAATGCCGCGATCGGCGGCCTTGCGCGCGAATTCAGTCGTTGCCTCCGGGGTCCGGTGGGCGGAGAGGACATGCGACTCGTTAGGCACGCCCAATTCATCCAGCATTTCCACGGAGTGGCGCATGGTTTCCCAATCCGATTTGCTGCCCATGATGATGGCAACGAGCGAGGTGGAAGATTCTGATTCGGCCATGGCTCCAGTTCCCCAAAACTAGTCGGGTTGTAAAGGGCTTTTTGTCGCCGTTGCGCTACTTTCGGGGATGACCGGACGCGGCCAGTCGATCGTGCTCATCGGATTTATGGGCGCCGGAAAATCTTCGACCGGGCGAGCGCTCGGTGGGAAAACGGGACTGCCGCGCTTCGACACGGATGAAATGGTATCGACCCGCTTTGCTTTGCCGGTCTCGGAGATTTTCGCGCGATTTGGTGAGGAAAAATTTCGGGAAGCGGAAACGGAAGCGCTCCGGCAGTTGGCAAACAAAAGGCCCGCCATCATTGTGACCGGCGGAGGAATTGTGCTTCGGCCCGAGAACGTGAAATTGCTGCGTGAGCTAGGGACTTTGGTTTGCCTCGAAGCCGACGAGGAAACCCTTTTCCGCAGGATTTCCCGGCGCGCGACCCGGCCGCTTCTCCAGACGGAAAATCCCCGCGCGACCATGGCGGAACTGTGGCGAATTCGTGAGCCACTTTACCGCGATGCGGCGGACGTTCGATTGGATACTTCGCGTCTCACGCACGACGAAGTGGCGGACGCGGTCCTGAGGAAGATTGAGAGCCTGTGACTTCGACCTTTCCAACCTTGAATCGACCGCGCCAGGAAACTGGATTGAAGCAGCAGATCATCGAGCGAGCCAGAGCGCTCGGCTTCGATTCCTGTCGAATCGCCGCCGCAGCTCCGCCACGACACGGCGAGGAATTTCGGGCGTGGCTGCGCGATGGAGCGGAGGGCGAGATGGAGTGGCTGGTGCGCGGCCAGGAGAAGCGATGCGATCCGCAGCAGGTTTTGCCGGGCGCCCGGTCCGTGATCGTCGTCGCGCTGAATTATTGGCAGGGCGAACGAATCACGCAGACCGGTAGCGGAAGGATTGCTCGTTATGCATGGGGCGAGGACTACCACGATGTCGTGCTTTCGAAACTGAAGCAGCTCGATGTTTTCCTGGGCGATCGCGGCGGCGTGCAGAAATGCTACGTCGATACGGGGCCGATCCTCGAGCGCGATCACGCGGCCGAGGCCGGCATCGGCTGGCACGGCAAAAGCACGATGCTGGTCGATCCGAAGCTCGGTACCTGGTTTTTCCTCGCGGAAATTCTCACGACGCTCGAGTTACCAGCCGATCTGCCGCAACCGGAACGCTGCGGGAGCTGTCGGCGTTGCATTACCGCGTGTCCGACCGGCGCGATCACCGAGCCCCATCGCCTCGACGCGCGCCGTTGTATTTCCTATCTCACGATTGAGCTAAAGGGCTCCATCCCGCTCGAGTTGCGTCCGCTGATCGGCGATCGGATTTACGGTTGCGACGATTGCCTCGACGCCTGTCCCTGGAATCGATTCGCCTCAGTTTCGCGCGAAGCCGCGTTTGCCGCCGGCCCGGCGATCGGGATGGCGCTGCGGGATTATCTCGCATTGGACGACGCCGGGTTCCGAGAGCTTTTTCGCCACTCGCCGATCAAGCGAATCAAGCGCCGGGGATTTTTGCGCAACGTCTGTGTGGCTCTGGGAAACGTGGGAACTCGCGCTGACCTGCCCGCATTGGAAGCAGCGGCGTTAGATTCGGAGCCACTCATTGCCGAACACGCTGCCTGGGCAATCGAGCGCATTTTTAGCCGCTTATTTTGAATCCGCCGGGGCTCCCAGTTGCATCTCACTGGAAATGAGCGTCAATATGGCCATAATTGCCGGTTGCTATTTTGCCTCTCCCCGCTCCGAGTGAACGGGATTTGCTTAGAAAGGTCTTAATACTTTGCCCGGCGTCCTTAACCCCCCGCTGACTAACATGCATCAAGCCGCTGCCACGACCGCTCCGCCCAAGAAACGGCGCTCCCGGAAGAAGCGTTATATCATTTTCGGCTCGATCGGCCTAATCGTGCTCTGGATCGTCGTTTCCACCATTCTCGGCAAACGCGAGAAACCGATCCCGGTCACGGTCGAGAAAGCGCTGCGCAAAACCATTGTGCAAACGGTTTCGGCGACCGGAAAAATCCAACCGGAGGTGGAGGTGAAAATCTCGCCCGAGGTCGCAGGCGAGATCACGGAACTGCCGGTCGTGGACGGAATGGCGGTGAAAAAAGGCGACCTGCTGCTCAAGATCAAGCCCGATTCCTACAAGGCGCTGGTCGAACAACAGCAAGCCGCCATTAGCGGTGCAAAGGC
Source organism: Verrucomicrobiota bacterium (assembly GCA_041167565.1). Lineage (GTDB taxonomy): Bacteria > Verrucomicrobiota > Verrucomicrobiia > Chthoniobacterales > UBA10450 > AV80. Next base: position 7,873 of record JBEEHU010000012.1, read on the forward strand.
GATGAATCTTCAGGCAAAGGCGACTCTGGCCAAAACTGAGCAGGATATGAAGCGGGCGCAGGATCTCTTCACCAAGAAAATGATTTCGGAGTCGGAATTCAACACCGCCCAGACGGCGCGCGATGTCGCCGCTTCGACTTACGAAAGCACGCTGCATGAAATCGAGCGGGCCGAGGCGGGCTCGAGTCAGGCGCGCGATCAACTTTCCAAGACGACAATCTATTCACCAATCAACGGCACAGTCACCGTGCTGAACAGCAAGCAGGGCGAACGCGTGGTCGCGACGAATCAATTCGCGGGCACGGAAGTCCTGCGCGTCGCGGACCTCAGCAGCATGGAAGCACGCGTGGACGTGAACGAGAACGACGTCGTCAATGTGAAGGTCGGCGACAAGGCGCTTGTCACGATCGATGCCTACGGCGAGCGCAAGTTCCACGGCACGGTGGTGCAAATCGCCAACACCGGTAAGACTACCGGCACCGGCACGCAGGAAGAAGTGACCAACTTCGAAGTGAAGACCCGCATCGACGATAACGACGTCAACCTCCGTCCCGGCCTGAGCTGCACCGCCGAAATCCAAACTAACATGGTGAGCGACGTCGTGGCGGTGCCGATGCAAAGCGTCACCATTCGCACTGGCGACAGCAACCTGAGCCCGGAAGAGATCGAAAAGCGCAAACAAAAACAGGCGGCGAGCGACAAGGGAGACAACGCCGCCGAGTTCAAAAATCAGAAGCTCGAGAAGAAAACCGAGAAGGAAGAGCGCGAGAAAATCAGCAAGGGCGTCTTTACGATGGGTAAGGATGGGAAAGCGCACTGGGTCAAGGTTACGACCGGCATCGCCGACGACACTTACATGGAGATCAAGAGCGGCGTGCAGCCGGGCGATGACGTGGTCTCCGGCAGCTACAGCGCGATCAGCCGCAAACTAAAAGACGGAGCGAAGGTCGTCATCGAGAAGGAAACGAGCACGACGAAGTAGACGCCGGCATGAGCAGCCCCGCGGCCCGAGGATTATGCTGAACAGGGATACGCTTCGACCGCGCGGTCCGATCGTCATCGACATCGAGAACATCACCAAGCACTACGTCATGGGCGAGGAGACCGTCCATGCCTTGCGCGGGGTCTCGCTCCAGATTCATCGCAACGAATACCTCGCTATCATGGGGCCGAGCGGCAGCGGCAAATCGACTCTCATGAACATGCTCGGTTGCCTGGATACCCCGAGCTCGGGTCGCTACGAATTCAACGGCAAGGACGTCTCAGCCATGGATGACGACGAGCTGGCCGCGATTCGAAACCGCGAGATCGGGTTTGTTTTCCAGACGTTCAATCTCCTCCCACGTTCCACGAGTTTGCGGAACGTGGAGCTGCCGCTGATTTACGCGGGGATCGACTCTGAGACGCGCGAAGAGCGGGCGGCGAAAAGTTTGCGCGACGTCGGCCTGGGCGACCGTTTGTTGCACAAGCCTAACGAGCTCTCGGGCGGCCAGCGCCAGCGGGTGGCGATTGCGCGCGCATTGGTCAATAATCCTTCCATCATCCTGGCGGACGAGCCGACGGGAAACCTCGATTCCAAAACCGGCGAAGAGATCATGTCGCTGCTCGAGAATTTGTATCAGCTCGGCAACACAATCATTCTCGTTACCCACGAAGCCGACATCGCACGGCACGCTCGCCGGACGGTATTTTTGCGGGATGGATTGGTCGAAAGCGATGCTACTTCCGAGCCGGCGGAATTTCAGACGCTGGCCTTCACCTAGCGTTCTTTGTTTTCAATGAAGCGCTTCATTTACGAAATCTCGGAGAGCTGGAAGATCGCGCTGGCGCAGATGCAGTCCAACAAGACACGCTCGATGTTGACCGCGCTCGGTGTCATCATCGGCATAGTGGCCGTGACGTTGATGGGCACCGCTATCGCCGGCATCCAGACAGGCTTCGATAAGAGCATGGCGATTTTCGGCGACGACGTCCTTTACGTTTCTCAACTTCCGTGGGCCCCGATGAGAGATTGGTGGAACTACCGCGACCGGCGCGAGATCAAAACGGAATATGCGGAAACGCTCAATCGCATGATCGACGCGACGCCGAACTCCAATTTGATCGTCGCGGTGCCTACTTCCAACATTCTGCGCAACGTCAAACGCGGGGACAACCAGGTCACCGGTATTTTTGTTCAGGGGACGACCGCCGATTACCCCCTCATCTCGGTGGTCGATTTCAATGAAGGACGCTTCTTCAACGAGGTCGAAAACAGGACCGCGGCGAATGTCTGCCTCCTCGGTTACGATGTGGCGGACGCGCTTTTTCCATCGGAAAGCCCGATTGGAAAAGAAGTGCAAATCAGCGGGCAACAGTTTCACGTCCTCGGTGTCGGCACACGCCAGGGTTCGTTTCTCGGACTTTTTAGCCTGGACTCGATCGTGATCGTGCCGTTGCCGACGTTTAAGAAATTTTTCAGCGCAAAGAGCGAGTCCGATGTGCGCGTGAAGGTGCGCGACAAGTTGAAGCTGCCGGATGCGAGAGACGAACTGACCGGTTTGATGCGGCGCGTGCGCGGGTTGCCGCCGGAAAAGAGGGACGATTTCAGCATCAATGAGCAACAGGCGTTCAAGAGCGTGCTCGATCCGGTGAAGAATTCGATCGCGGTCGCGGGGCTGTTCATCACCGGGCTGTCGCTCTTTGTCGGTGCGATCGGGATCATGAACATCACCTTCGTGAGCGTGAAGGAGCGGACCAAGGAAATCGGCACGCGCAAAGCGCTGGGCGCGCGGCGACGCACGATCCTGCTTCAGTTCCTCATCGAATCGACATCGCTCTGTATGCTTGGCGGGTTGATCGGGTTAGTTGTCGCCTTCCTGATGTGCTCCAGCATCGCGAAAGCGTTTCCCTCTTTCCCGATTCAATTTTCTCTCGGCTTCGTGCTGATAGGGATGATTGTCTCAGTCCTCACCGGTTTGATTTCCGGGTTTGCGCCCGCGTGGTCGGCGTCGCGCTTGGATCCAGTGACGGCGCTTCGATACGAGTAATACGCCCAATACGACACCTAGGACCTATGCAGTTCCGCGAAATCATCTCCATGGCTATGCAGTCGTTAGGCGCAAACAAACTGCGTTCGGGGCTGACAATGGTGGGCATCACCATCGGGGTCTTTTCCGTCATCTCGGTGATGACCGCGATCGGCGCGCTGCAATCCTCGATCGAGGGCGGCATTAGTTTTCTTGGCTCGAACATATTCCAGTTCGCCAAGTATCCGGTCAGCGGCGGCCAAGGCGGACGCAATGCGCAGAAGTACGAAAACCGCCGCAACATCAGCTACGCCCAGGCCATCCGGTATCAGCAGTTGATGGAAGGGATCGCACGGGATGTTTGCCTCAAGTGTTTCGACTTTAAAGGTCAATGCACTTACAACGGACTGAAGACCCCACCGGCCCTGACCGTCGCAGGGTCGAACAAGAGTTTCCTCGCCGCGAATTCCTATTCCCTCGACTACGGCCGCAATCTCACGGACGAAGATGTGGACCTCGCGCGCAACGTGATCCTGATCGGGAAAAGCATCGAAAAGAATCTCTTTCCCCATGAAACGCCGATCGGGAAAGTGATCAGGATAAATGGGCATCCCATGTCGGTCATTGGCGTTTTGGCCACAAAGGGATCTGCCTTTGGCCAGAGCCAGGACGATATTTGCGTCATGCCCATCACGCGCTTCTTCGAGAACTTTGGGTCGGCCAAACGGACCGTAAACATCGCGACGCAATCATTCTCGACCGAGAGCTATAATCGCACTCTCGACAAAGGAATTGGCGCCATGCGGATCGCCCGGGGCCTCAAGCCGAACCAGCCGGACGACTTTGAGATTTACTCGAACGACTCCCTCAAAAGCGCGTTCACCGCCGTCGCCGATGTTGTCCGTATCGGCGCTTTTGTGATCAGCCTCATCGCGCTCATCGCGGCCGGAATTGGAATCATGAATATTATGCTCGTGAGCGTGACTGAACGGACGAAGGAGATCGGGATTCGTAAATCGATCGGGGCTCGCAGCCGCGATATCCTTCGGCAATTTCTGACCGAGGCCGTTTTCATTTCGGAGGCCGGCGGAATTCTCGGAATCATCCTGGGGGTAATCGGAGGAGATCTCCTCGCTATGTGGCTTCAGGCCGACCTGATCTTCCCGTACGGCTGGGCGATTGCGGGGTTGGTCGTGTGCTCGGCCATCGGCATCGGCTTCGGGTTTTATCCCGCTTATCGGGCCGCGTCGCTCGATCCGATCGACGCCTTGCGCTTCGAGTAGGGTAAACCCACGGCGCCCGCCTGCGGAAGGCACGCAACTTGCGCTTGCTTTGCTTTGACATGCGCAACGCTCCTTCTATCCTCGCGTTTCCCAGTCGCTCCCGCCGTGCCTGCATCCCACGAATCTCCTGCCGGGACAGCGCCTAGCGTTCTTCTTGTCGAAGAGTACGATGCGCTGGCCGCGGCGATTAGCTCGGCCCTGAAGAAATTTGCGCCGCGGCATTACATCCGCGCCGTGGAATCGCTGACCGAGGCGGAGGCGGCCGCGGGCGAAATATCTCCGCAACTTTTCATCATCGATTTCGATCCGCCGCGATCCGAGGCGGCCGAATTCCTCGAGCGCATGCGGATGGCCCACCCCCACGCGCGTCTGCTTGCCCTTGCTTCAGGCATTCCACTTGAATTTGCCAAAGAACGCTATGGACCGAATGCGATTCACTTCGTCGAAAAGCCATTTGAGCTGGCCGATTTTGGCGCGGCCGTTCAGGCCTTGTTGGGTCCGTGGACGAAGGCCACTTCAGGCGATTCGCGCGGCACCCTGCGCGATTTGAATCTGCGAGATCTTGTTCCGCTCGAATGCCTCAACATGGCGACGGCGGTGTTCAAGATTAAGTCCGACGAAGGCGCCGGCGAGATCCACTTTCATAATGGTCAAATCTGTCATGCCGCGGCGCCGAATTCGAGCGGGACTGGCGCGTTGCATGAGCTGCTGCGTTGGACGAATTCCCGGGTCGAAGAAAACGCGAGAGCGATTGATGCTCCACGGACGATCCAAGCATCCTGGCAGCCGGTTTTCCTCGAAGCCCTCCGCAAGACAAAACCGAAGCCCGAGGAGACAAAGGCGCGTCCGCCTTCCGTTTCGAAATCGGTCACGGCTCCTCCGGCTGCCGGGAAGAAAATCCTCGTCATCGACGATACCGAGATGCTGTTGATCTTCGTGGAAGACGCGCTGGCCACAGCGGATTCCACTCTGCAAATCGTCACTGCATTCACGGGAGGCGAAGGCGTGAGACGCGCGGAGGTGATGGTTCCTGATCTCGTGTTGCTCGATTACAGTTTGCCGGATTTACCTGGCGACCAGGTCTGCGCGCGGTTGCTCGAGAACGAAGCGACCGCGCGGATTCCGGTGCTGATGATGTCCGGACATGTTCCGGAAATGCTGGCCGCGGCGGAGAAATACGAAAACGTCGTCGCGACAATCGCGAAGCCGTTCCTGTCCGAAGCGCTTGTCGCGCTGGTGACGCAAACGCTCTCCAAAGGTCCCTTGGTCGCTTTCCAAAAAAAGGAAACGCCCGCGACGCCAGCGCCGCCTGATCCGAAGCCGACGCGCCAGGGAAACGGCAGAAAACCGGTTAAGACGGAAGCGGCGAAAAAGGAACCGCCGTTGCCAGTCTCGACACCGAGCAGCTCTCCCGAGATCGCCAAACCGGCGGAGGCCCCGCCCCCGCCGCTCCCGCGGGAGGTGCGGCCGGCTGAGCCGGCGCTTTACGAAGTCCCCCAACCGCCGCCGGCCCCCCCGTCGCCTCCGAAGCTTGCGACGGCGAATGGGAGCGCGGTGATGCTGGGCTTGGGCATGGAAGTGATTTCAGTCCAGCTTACTCCGCGATTTCGGATCGACACAATTCGCGCGAAACCCACGGCCTCGACATTGTCGCTCACCCCTTCATCGGCTTCCGGTTCGGCGGAAAATCTTCTGGCGGGATTCGAGATCGGATCCGTGGAGCTCGATCCGCGAGGACTGATCAAGACGATGCGCGTGGTCCCAACGCGGCGGCCGGCGAATTCGATTCAGCCGCGGAATGGTTTCGCGATCAACGATCTCGCGCTGGTGAATGAAAATGCCTCCATCGAAGTTACGGCGAAAACCGGTGCGGCCATGTCGATGCAGTTGGTGGCAATGTTCAAAGTAGCGGCGGTCGAATTGTCCGAGCGCTTCGAAGTAGCTCAGCTCGTCCTGCAACCCCAGGGAAATCGCGTTCGCGTCTCGCTCGATCCGAAGTCGCGAGGTCTCGGCGGCACTGAATTCGAAACCATCGAGGTGCGACTCGATGCCTCGGCACGAATCGCCGAGCTTGTTTTGAACTCTGCTGTCGCGTAAGCGGTGACGCTATTCCAGACCTACGGCGCGAAATGTCGCATCGACATGCCGCAGATGAACGTCGAGCGAGCAAAGCGTGTCGATCTCCGATTCGGAAAGCCGCGCGCTTATCTCTGGTTCGCGCTTCGCATTTTCGGCGAACGACTCTTCGCCGCTCCAGGTCCGCATGGCCGCGCGTTGCACCGCTTCGTAGGCGCTTTTCCGTTCCGCGCCGGCCCCGGTTAACGCCAACAGAATCGACTGGCTGAAATAAAGCCCTTTGCTCTGCTCGAGATTTCGTTGCATGCGCTCGGGATAAACCTGCAGGCGTTCCACGAGATCGCTCAATTTCGCCAGCATGTAATCAAGCAGGATGCACGAATCGGGCAGGATGATGCGTTCCGCGCTGGAATGGCTGATATCGCGCTCATGCCAGAGCGCGACGTTTTCCAGCGCGACGACCGCGTTCCCGCGCAACACCCGCGCCAGACCACTGAGTCGTTCCCCGGTAATCGGATTGCGCTTGTGCGGCATGGCCGAGCTGCCCTTTTGTCCTTCGGCAAAGAATTCCTCCACCTCCAAAACTTCCGTCCGCTGCAAATGACGGAATTCGGTCGCCCAGCGATCGATGCTCGAGGCAATCAGCGCCAGGGTCGTGCAAAACTCCGCGTGCCGATCGCGCTGGATGATCTGGGTCGAAATATTGGCCGCTTTCAGCCCGAGCTTCTCGCAGACACTGCGTTCGATCGCCGGATCGAGATGCGCGTGGGTGCCGACGGCACCGCTGAGCTTGCCCACGTGAATTCGCTCCCGGGTTTGCCCCAACCGCTCTTCGGCGCGCCCAAACTCATCATACATCAGCGCCAGTTTCAGCCCGAACGTGATCGGTTCCGCATGAATGCCGTGGCTCCGGCCGATCATCGGCGTCATTTTGAAACGCCGCGCCTGCGCCGCGACCGCCTTTCTCAATTTCGCCAGGTCCTCCGACAGGATTTGCGCCGCTTCGGTTAACTGCACCGCCAGCGTTGTGTCGAGAATGTCGGATGACGTCAGACCCTGGTGCATCCAACGCGCAGCCGGGCCGACGGACGAGGCCACGTTTTCCAGGAACGCGATGACATCGTGATTCGTCCGCTTTTCGATCTCCGCTATTTCCGGGATCGAGAAGCGCGCGCGCTTCCGGATTTCCGCGGCGTCGGCCTTGGGGATTTGTCCCAGCTCGGCCATCGCTTCGCAGGCCAGGATCTCGATCTCCAGCCAAATCTCGAACTTGCGCTGCTCCGACCAGAGTTTGCTCATCTTTGGCCGGGAATAACGTTCGATCACCGGGCCAAGATAAAAGCCGGCGAGGAAACCGAAAGCGTTTTGTACGCAAAAAAGCGCCGCTTCGGCGAGTCGACCGCCAAAGCGACGCTTTTGAAAAGCTTTTTAAGGAAACGCGACTAGCAAACGCGGGCGCGGGTAAACCGGCCGTTGTTTTCGACGCGGACCTGGCCGCTGCCGAGCAAGTCGGCCACTGCCGCGACCGTTTCCTTGGTGTTTTTGGTGCAGGAGCTCACCGCGAGGATGAGATCGCCGAGGGAGAGTTTACGAGGCGTGAGAATCTGGCTGTTCTTTTTCATAGAGGTTGTGCCGGTTTATTCAGCAATTCAGGTGCCACCACGTGGCTGAATTTTCTGTCCCAGGGCAGAACCACGCGGACGTCGCGAAATACGCCTCAGCAAAGGGAAACCCGCGACACAAGTGTCACGTTTCTGGACAAGTCGCGTTTCAGCGGGAATTCACGTCGGGCCGAGCGGTCAGACGCATCACGGCAAAGTAAAGAAGCGTCAAAACGACGATGGCGATGAGGATGTAATGGAAGTTCTGGCTCTGCTTCACAGCGGTCACCAGCGCGCCGACATTCTTCGACTCCACCATCTCCCTGGTAATCACGGTCTGGCCGAACCAGGCGAGCACCGAGCACCAGATCGCGGACCCGATGATCGTCATCAAACTAAACTTCGCGAAATTCATCCGAATCAATCCCGCCGGGAAGGAGATGAGGTGCCGGATGACCGGGAGCAGACGCGCGAAGAATATCCCGCCCAACTCATAGCGATGCAGCCAACGCTCTGCGCGTTCGAGCTTTGCTTCGTTGATGAAAAAGTACCGGCCAAAGCGCGCGATGACCACGCGGCCGAGCCAAAGCGCCACCCAATAACTGACCGCGGAACCCAGCCACGAACCGAACGTCCCGGCCGCCACGACGCCATAGATGTTTAACTTTCCCTCCGCCGCGAGAAACGCTGCCGGCGGGATAACCAGTTCGCTCGGCACGGGAAAGATCGAACTTTCCATCGCCATCAGGAGAATGATGCCGAGATACCCCCAGTCCTGGACCCAGCCGAACCAAACTTCTAGAAGATGATGCATATTGTCATTCCGAGCGAAGTCGAGGAATCTCTCGACCTCGATGCCGGCGATGAATCCGCGTTAGATCAATCGGAAACGAGAACTCCGCAATCATAATCTTCCATGTCGATTTATCGCCGCGTCCTCGCCTACTACCGGCCGTTTTCCGTGCAGACGGCGATCGGACTTATTCTATCGCTCGCCGCGATTGGCCTCAGTCTGCTGAAACCATGGCCGCTCAAGATCATCGTCGACGACGTTCTCCAGCGGAATCCGCACGCGCGGTTCGGCAATTCCTCCAGCCTTATTCCCCTGCTCTGTCTTGCCTTGGTCGCGATTCAGCTTCTTTGGGGCCTGCTCAATCTCGCGAGCAATTACCTGTTCGTAAAAGTTGGACTCCAGGCGCTCCTGAAGTTGCGCACCGATCTCTATGCCTACCTGCAATCGCTCTCGCTCAAGTACCACGATGCCCGCCGGTCGAGCGATTCCAGCTTCCGGGTTGCCTACGATTCGCAATCGATCCAGACGATCTACAACAAAGGATTCACCAACATTTTCGCGTCGGTCATCACGCTGATCGGGACCTTCGTAATCATGCTGCGAATGGACTGGCAGCTTGCCTTGCTCTCGCTCGCCGTCGTTCCCCTGCTCTTCGCCGCGATTTACTTTTTTGCGCATCGCATCCGGACGCAATCGACTTCGATTCAGGAACAGGACAGCGCCATGCTCGCCCAGGCACAGGAGGGACTCGGCGCGATTCGGATGGTCCATGCCTTCGGGCGCGAGGATTTCGAGGTCTCGCAATTTCACCAGCGCGCGCATGAAAGCCTGCAAGCGAATTTGCGCCTTACCCTGACGAATGTGAACAGCGCACTCCTGATCGGCACCCTGATCGCAATCGGGACGGCCCTCATGTATTACGTCGGCTCGCTCCACGTGCTTCGCGGCACGCTCACGCTCGGATCGCTCCTCGTCTTCAGCGCTTACCTGCTGATGCTCTACCAGCCGCTTGAATCGTTGACCTACACCGCCTGGGCCATGGAAGGTGCGACGGCTGGCGCGCGACGATGCTTCGAGGTGCTCGATCGCGCGGACGATGTCGTCGATGGACCGGACGCTAAGGACATAACCGAAACCTCTGGCGCACTGGAGTTCCGGAAGGTCAGCTTTGGCTACGGCCCCGAGCGAACTGTGCTGCAGGAAATCGATTTATCGGTCACACCGAATCAGATCATTGCCTTAGTCGGCGGGACAGGCGCCGGAAAGAGCACGCTCTTGAGCTTGGTGCCGCGCTTCTATGATCCGAGCGAAGGCAGCGTCACGCTGGATGGCCGCGACCTGCGCGCGATCATCAAGAAATCGCTGCGCGCAAAGATCGCGATCGTGTTGCAGGACACCCTGCTCTTTTCCACTACCATCCGCGAGAACATTGCCTATGGCCGGCCGGGCGCGACCGAGGAAGAAATCCGCGAAGCCGCCCGGCGCGCGCAGGCCGATGAATTCATCAACCAAATGCCACGCGGTTACGATAGCCCGGTTGGCGAACGGGGCGGCCATCTCAGCGTCGGCCAGCGACAACGGATTGGAATTGCGCGAGCATTCTTGAAAGACGCGCCGATCTTGCTTTTGGACGAACCCACTTCCGCGCTCGATCCGACCACCGAAGCTGCCATCATGGAAACCATCAAGGAACTGATGCACGGACGCACGACGCTGATTGTCACTCATCGGCTTGCGACTATTCATCGCGTGGATCGCATCGTCGTGCTGGAGCACGGACGGATCGTCGAGCAAGGAACTGGCGTCGACCTGGTCGCACGCGGCGGTGTTTACGCGAAGCTCTACGCTTCCGGGAATTATCCCTCATGAGCAACGTCAATCGCGAACGGCGAGTTGAGTCCGATTGGTGGTCCGAGCCGATCCCGCCCAACGTCATTTTCGGCGAAGGTTTTTATTGCGAGAGCGCGCAGATTTTCCGGCACCTCAAGAGCAAGGAGCCGCGCGCGGTCGTCCTCGGCGATCATGTTTCGTGTTACGCCGGCTGTTCGTTTGCCGTTGGCGAAAAGGGAACTTGCTCGGTCGGCGATTTCACCCTGATGAATGGCGCGCTCGTCATGGCCGAGGAACGGATCGAGATCGGTTCGCACTGCCTCATCTCTTGGAACGTCGGCATTGCCGATTCCGACTTTCATCCGCTCGAGCCCGCCCAACGACTCATCGACGCCCAGGCCCTGGCGCCTTTCTTCAAGGACCGGCCGCCGCGCCCGAAGCTGCGCACCATGCCCGTCATCATCGGCGACAACGTCTGGATCGGAATGAACGCCGTCATCTTGAAAGGCGTCACCATTGGCGAGAATTCCGTCGTCGCTGCCGGGGCTGTCGTGACCAAAAGCGTGCCCGCGAATGTCGTCGTGGCCGGCAATCCCGCCGTGGTGACAAAAGAACTAACGTCCTAGCGCTTCCGCGATCCTGATCGATAACTCCATGCAAAAATCAAATCCTTTACGAAGCACAGTCGCGATCGTTGCCGGCTTCCTCGGCGTCGTCGTTCTTTCGCTCGGCGCCGACCAGGTGCTTCACATTGCTAAGGTGTATCCGCCTTGGGGCGACCCGATGCCGCAGCCTGCTTTGAATGCTTTGGCGCTTTCCTACCGAATCGTCTTCACCATTTTCGGTAGCTATCTCGCCGCGAAGATTGCCCCTCGCAATCCGATGCGCCACGCCATGATCCTCGGATTCATAGGACTCGTCTTCGGCACCGCCGGCGCTGTGGCTACGATTCCGATGCATCTCGGCCCGGCCTGGTATCCGATCGCCATCGCGGCCACCGCATTGCCGTGCGCCTGGATCGGCGGCGCGCTATATCGAGGCAAACAAGCGGACGGCTGAGCGAGGATTGTTCGACGCCAAACGTGAATCCTGACTTTTTCAAAAACGTCCAACGTCCAACGCTCAACGTCCAACGTTCAACTCGCGAGCAAGCAGCTTCGATACTTTTCCTGGCTCCCTTTCTTCGCAGCAAGCACGTTCAGCAGTTAGGAATCGCCGGCATTACGGCGCCGCCGCCTCTCCTAGTTCGACGTTGGATGTTGGACGTTGGGCGTTGGGCGTTTTCTTCCTCTTAAGCGTCCTCGGCCCCATGAAAAAGAAGCGTCTCATCGTCATGGGCTTTATGGGCAGTTGCCCCATCGCCGGCGTCATCTGGCAGCACCTTCATTACATCGTCGGCCTGCAACGCCTCGGCCACGACGTCTTCTACATCGAAGACTCCGCCCGCCTTCCCTACAACCCGGACACCTTTGAAGTAAACAACGAGTTCGATTACGCCGCGCGCATGCTTGCTCATCTCGCGGCTGAATTCGGTTTCGAGCGCCGCTGGAGTTTCTGCGCCCGTTATTTGCCCGGCAATCCCACCGCCGGGCTTCCGTTAAAAAAAATTCGCCAACTCTATCGTGAGGCCGACGCGATCCTGAACGTTTGCGGCACCCAGGAGTTCAATGAAGACCTTCTCACAAGCGACCGGATTCTTTACATCGAAAGCGATCCGGGTGTCGAACAGATCAAAGTCGATCAAGGAATAAAATCCACGATCAAATATCTCCGACGCCACCACGCGCTTTTCACCTTTGGCGAAAATGTCGGCGCCAAATCGTTTCCCGTTCCCACTCACAAGTTCAAGTGGCTCCCCACGCGCCAGCCGATTGTGACCGATCTCTGGAGAACAACGCGCCGTCCCCTTCCCGCCGCCGTCTTCACCTCGGTCGCGAACTGGTCAACCAGTGGGCTGAAGGATATTGAGTGGCGCGGGGAGAAATATCTCTGGAGCAAGTCGCGCGAGTTCCTCCGCTTTGTGGCGGCCCCGAAGCGATCTGGCGAACCGTTCGAGCTTGCCACCGACATCAATCACAAAAAAACTCGCGCTAAATTTGAGCGCAACGATTGGCGCTTCCGCGCCCCGCACGACCTGAGCGCCGACTACCGTCTCTACCGTGACTACATTCGTCGCTCCAAAGGCGAATTCACCGTAGCCAAGGACCAATATGTCCGCCTTAACACCGGCTGGTTCAGTGACCGGAGCGGTTGTTACCTCGCAGCCGGCCGGCCGGTAATCATCCAGGAAACGGGTTTCTCGACGCTCTTTGGCAAACAGGATGGCCTCTTTGCTTTTAAGTCGTTAGGGGAAATCGCGGAGGCCGTGAAAGAAATCAATGCGGACTATCCCCGGCATTCGCGCGGCGCGCGTGAACTTGCCCGCGAGTTCTTCGAAGCCGAAAAAGTTCTGCGCTCAGTGCTCCAGCGGGCGGGTATCTAATGCGCGGAAGCGTATTGGAGCGCCCGCGGCTTGGCACGTCCAAATATTTTTGGCAGCGCAACGCTACGCACGCCTAGGGTCACAACGTGCCGGTCATCGCGATTCTTCTGGTGCCGCTCTTCATCATCGCGCTGGTTCTCTCGATGCCGGTGTTGCTCATGCTGCGTTACCGCGCCGGAACAGCACGTCGTCTCGGCCGCAAATGGGTCGCGACGGTTAATCTGGCTTCCATGATTGTTTCGACTGGTTTATTTCTCTGGGTGGCAGCGATCACGAGCCTTTGGGTTCCGAAAGCGCTCAACTACTCACTAATGGGCCTAACGGGAGGTAGTCTTCTCGGTTTGCTCGGACTGATTTTGACCCGTTGGGAGAAGACACCGCAAGCTCTGCACTACACGCCCAATCGCTGGCTCGTCTTGCTTCTCACGCTCGCGGTGACGGCCCGATTGCTCTACGGCCTCTGGCGAGTCTGGCACGCCTGGCACACAATCCCGCACGATCCGTCGTGGCTGGCAGCGGAAGGCATATCCGGATCGATGGCAGTCGGCGCCGTGGTGCTCGGCTATTATCTTACCTACTCCGCAGGCGTGCGGTGGCGCCTCCGGAGAGTCTTGTGACAAATCTAAAGCCGAAGCTTATCGACTTCTCTTGCCGATCGATCCCCATAGAAAAAGCCCCGCGAATGGACATTAAGTGGGCCCCGTACGAATTCGACCGGTTGAGCTGGTCGAGTTTATTTCGAAATCCTCATTTCCTTTTCGTAGAAACAATTTCCAGAAGTAAGGTGTGGCGCCATCGCCGATCCCGGGTGAGGTGCGTTCATCGCGCCGGCGCCAGAGCAAATGGCTTGCGCGATGCCGCTGAGGTGTCCGGGCCATAGACATACAATTGTGGAACCTGGTCCTCCGGCATTTTCTTCTGAATCGCCTGGACGAAGCTAGTATAGTTACCGGAAAACTTACCGTTATCCCAAACGGCAAGCAAAGTTTCGGTAAACTTCCCGTGCTGAATTCCGTCCGCCGCCATTTGGTTCTCCTTTGACCCAGCCAGGACGATGAGTTGAGCCGAAAGCTCTGGCATTTTTGGGGGACGGCGAAAAACGGCAGGAAATGCTGAGTCTTGGACAACGATGATGATTACTCCAGTTTTGAAGCTCGCAAATTGCCCGTAGAGCTCACTCGCGAGGATCTCCCTATCAAAGAGGACCCATGTTTCCTGACGCTTATCGGGTTCGGCGCCAGTCAAGTCGGGCACCTGAGCTCCATGCCCTGACATCGTTAGCAGCAAGGTATCGCCAGAGCGAAGCGTCGCGGAAAGCGTGCCGAGCGCGCTGAGCAAGTAATCTCTCCGGGCAAGCGTATCCACGAAAATATTCGTCTGATAGCCAAGAGAACCCGCCAATCCCTGCATTGCGTTCGCGTCAGGCACGGCGCCTTGAAGTGCGCCATCCCATCCTCCGTACGCGTTGGGATCCAGCCGACTGGTACCAAGATGTAAGGAGACGCCTAGGGAATTCCCATCCACTCGCGAGGTTCCGGTCGGTCCCAAGTTTAGAGGAGGAAGCGGGGGAACACTGGCAGTAGGGGTTTTTGCCTCGGTAATCTTTGGAATGGCTTGTTTGTTCTTCGCCAGATATTCGGTTATTCGCTTTTCGTGATCTGGTATTAAGCCAGATTCGATTAAGAACGTGAGGTTATCGCGTGCGGTCTTAGAATCCTGCGTCTTAAGAAATGTCTTAATCAGCTCTGATTGAAGAGCTCGCGAATCAGTCTCCCGGGTATACAAGGCGCGCCTCTCGTCAGCTTCGCGATTGGCGGAGGCCGTAAAGTAGTTTGTGAGAATCGAGGTGAGCAGAGTAAGAGAGCCACCGGCTATCGCAAGCATTAGAGGATTCGATAGAGTGCTCTTCATCGAGTTTCACCGTTGGTGCGTTCCTCTCCCTTTCTGAGACGGCCTTGCCGGGGGGAGACGTGCACGAGCATGAACGTATCGGATAGACGCAAATCCTGACAATACAAAATGAGAGCAACTGACGCTGTTCGCGCAGACGTGTGCTGCAGTGGTTTCGCTCGACGATTCCGTCGGAGTCGCTGGCGGTTGTTTGCGGGTTGACTCGGGATTGCGCTCAGCGGCATGTCTTGCGTAGGTTATGCCGCGCTTGGGCGACCGAGAGGGCTTGACCTCAGGCGAAAAACCGCTTTACCTAAACGCCCAGCCTCGACCACGGAGCCACCTTGGAACTTAAAGATATCAAAGCCGTCATCGATCTGATGAAGAAGAACGACTTGTCGGTCTTCGAGATGGAGAAGGACGGGTTCAAGCTCAAATTGCAAAAGGGCGCCGGCGAGCAAACCGTTTTTACCCAGCCTCCCACGTCGGCGCCATCCCCGGCGGTTTCAGCGACGACGGCCGCCACCGCCGCTGCCCCTGCGCCGGCCCAGCAAGCGGAACAAGCCGGGGGCCTGCGAGATATCCTTTCGCCGATGGTCGGCACATTTTACCGGGCCGGCTCGCCCGAGTCACCGCCGTTTGTGGACGTGGGGAAAGAGGTTACGGAAGAAACCGTCGTTTGCATCATAGAGGCGATGAAAGTCATGAACGAAATCAAAGCGGAAATAAAAGGCGTGATCGCCGAAGTGGTGGCCGAGGGCGGCAAACCGGTGCAATTCGGCCAGGTCCTTTTCCGCGTGCGTTAAAATGGAGCGCTCGCCGCGGCGAGCGTAGTTTCCGACCCGTTCGCCGCGGCGAGCCCTACAATGTTTGAGAAAGTCTTAATCGCGAACCGGGGCGAAATCGCGCTGCGCATCATCCGCGCTTGCAAGGAACTCGGCATTCGTACCCTCGCGGTTTATTCGGAAGCGGATGTGGATTCACTTCACGTCCAACTCGCGGATGAGGCGATCTGCATCGGCGCGCCGCCGAGCTCGGAAAGCTATCTGAAGATCGATCGCATCATGAGCGCGGCGGAAGTGGGCGATGTGGACGCGATCCATCCGGGCTACGGTTTCCTGGCGGAGAACGCGCACTTCGCCGAGGTGTGCGAAAGCTGCAAAATCAAATTCATCGGCCCCTCGTCGAGAGCGATGCACGCGATGGGCGACAAGAATTCTGCGCGCGCCTATGCTCGGAAGGCCGGAGTCTCCGTCACGCCCGGCAGCGACGGCATCGTCGAAGACGAACAGGAGGCGCTCAAAATTGCGCGCAAGATCGGTTTTCCGGTGATGATCAAGGCGGTCGCCGGTGGCGGTGGCCGCGGAATGCGAGCGGCGCACAACGAGGCCAGCCTCGCCCCGGCGTTTCATGCGGCGCGCACCGAAGCGGAAAAGGCTTTTGGAAATGGCGACGTTTATATTGAGAAACTGATCGTCAACCCGCATCACATCGAGTTTCAAATTTTCGCCGACCAGCACGGTCGCACAGTCCACCTCGGCGAGCGTGACTGCTCGATTCAGCGCCGCAATCAGAAGGTGATCGAGGAATGTCCCTCGCCGCTGATGTCGTCGGGATTGCGCAAGAAGATGGGCCACGCCGCGGTGAAGCTGGCGGAATCGGTCGGCTACGAAAACGCCGGAACGATGGAGTTCCTCGTGGATAACGAGGGCCATTATTACTTCATCGAGATGAACACGCGGATTCAGGTCGAACACACGATCACGGAAGAAGTTTACGGTTGCGATCTGGTGAAGGAACAAATCCTGGTCGCTTCCGGCGAACGGCTTTCGCCGCATGTTGCTCACGCGCAGCCGCGCCTGCACGCCATTCAATGCCGGATCAATGCCGAGGATCCCGAGAAAAATTTCCAGCCTTCGCCGGGCCGAATCGTATTTTATTACGCGCCGGGCGGGCGCGGCGTGCGGATCGATTCGCATGCCTACACCGGCTATGTGGTGCCGCCTTATTACGATTCGATGATCGCAAAGCTAATCACGATCGGGGCGACCCGTACCTCCGCCATCGCGCGAATGAGGCGGGCGCTGGATGAATATTACATCACCGGAATCAAGACGACGGTGCCGTTTCACAGCGCCATCATGCGCAATGCCGAGTTCCGCAACGGCACCTACGACACGGGCTTCGTGGAACGGGTCATGAATTCGAATAACTTCGAGCTGAAGCCGACGCCGACGCGGTTGCACGAATAGTCGCTGCCTTGACTGCCGCCGATCTCAGCCGCAGCCGGCTCTACGGCATCCTCGACTTGGGTTACGTCGAGATCGGCGAAGTACTCAGCGCGGCCGAACAGATGATCGACGGCGGCGTGGATCTCATTCAGCTACGCGCGAAAGGCCATGCCAGCGCGGAAATCGCGACGATCGCTGCGGATCTTTATCGTGTTACAGCCGGACGCGGCGTGCCCTTGATTATCAATGATCACCCCGAGACTGCACGAATCGTCGCGGCGGAAGGCGTGCATCTTGGACAAGACGACATGCCGATTGCCGAAGCACGAAAAATTACTGGCACGAACTGCGTGGTGGGAAAATCCACCCATAGCCTCGACCAAGCCATCCGCGCTTTCTACGAAGGCGCCGATTACATTGGCTTCGGCCCCATCTTCACAACGCCGACCAAACCGGATTATCCACCAGTTGGTTTGAGCGAAATCCAAAAAGTTCACGACGCCGTCCGCATCCCGATCTTCTGTATCGGCGGCATCAAGCTGGACAACTTACCAGAAGTGATCGAAGCAGGGGCTCGGCGGGTGGTCATCGTCTCGGGTTTGTTGCAGGCCACGGACATCGCGGCGTATGGCCGGACCGCCAAGGCACTCCTAAATCGCAAATCGCAAATCGAAATTCGAAAATCCTAATGTCTCTTCTCATCGTTGGTTCCATCGCGCTCGATACCGTTAAAACTCCGGTCGAAGAGCACGCTGACTTGTTAGGCGGGTCCGCTTCCTATGCCGCTTTGGGGGCGAGCTTCTTTTCGCCGGTCAAACTGGTCGGTATTGTGGGCGACGATTTTCCCGAGACCGAGTTTGCCTTTTGGAAATCGCGCGACATCGACGCGGAAGGCGTCCAACGGGTCACAGGCAAGACGTTCCGTTGGTCGGGCGAATACGCCTGGGACATGAACACGCGCGAGACGCGCTCGGTGGCGCTAAATGTCTTCGAACATTTTCGACCTGAGCTGCCGCAATCGTACCGCGAAACCGATTTTGTATTGCTCGCCAATATTGCGCCGGCATTGCAAGCGCACGTCCTCGATCAAATGGAGCGTCCGCGCTTCATCGTGGCCGACACGATGGATCTATGGATCGAAACCACGCGCGCCGATCTCGACGCGCTGCTGCCGCGGGTGGACCTGCTCATCCTGAATGATAGCGAAGCGCGCGAACTAACGAAGGAAACCAGCCTGATCAAAGCTGGCCGCCGGATCCGCAAAACGGGTCCGAAATACGTGGCGATCAAGAAAGGGGAGCATGGCGCCCTCCTTTTCGGCGAGGACGAGTTTTTCAGCTGTGGCGCCTACCCGCTCGAGGATATTCACGATCCCACTGGCGCGGGCGACACCTTCGCCGGAGGAATGGCCGGCTACCTCGCGTCGGCAGACCGGACGCCCACCTTCGCTGATCTCCGCCGCGCGATTATCTATGGCAGCGTGCTGGCGAGCTTCAACGTGGAAGCGTTCAGCCTCGAGCGGTTGCGGACATTGACCATGGACGAGATCCGCGGCCGCTACGAAATGTTCAAAGCGATGAGCGCGTTCGAGGAACTCGGCTGATCAATAGCCGCCCGTAGGCCGATCGGGAGCCACCGGGATGTGGATCATGGGATCCGGCGAGTTCGGCGCGGGGCCCCGGTAGGCGTTATATTCTTCGTCAGTCAGCAAAGACTGAGAGGCGCACCCGGTGAACAGAAGCCCAGCGCATAACAAAAAGAGCAGGCCGATTTTTTTCATAACCAATGCTAGTGCTCCGGGGGTTTCGGAAGATTGCGCGCGAATTCCTCACGCGCCCGCGCGTCCGCTTTCATCTCAGCGGCATTCTCCGGCGGCGGAGCGGGGCCGGGCCCATTGGAACAGGCCGCCAGCAAAAACCACGTGGCAATTAGAAGCACAAATCTCATCACGCCAGAGCCTACGCACATTCGCGTTTAATCGCCACTGCAGATCGCTCTGTTGCGGGCCAACGGCTATGGCCAGGTGCGTTGGGTCACGTCGCCAGTGACAAGATTGATGGTCGTGCCGCAACGCCAGCAGGTCCACCACTTCCAATTTGGATCGACATAATTGCCGGCGCCATCGTTGAAACAGGTGTAAAGAATTTGGCTCCCGCGACCCGCGACTTCCGCGCTTTCGCTCTCGTCCTTTTCCTTGCCGATTCCACCCGGCCCATCTGGTTGTTTGTCTGTTTCTTTCATGATCAATGTCCCGGCAGCGGCAGTGGCTTTTTCAACGCGCATTTCCAGCACGTGAACCAGCTCCAATTCGGATCGACGTAATTCTCCGCTCCACAATTGAAACAAGTCTGGAGTGCTTGCCTGCCGCGCCCGGCCACCTCCGCGCCATCACTCTCTTTTTCCCGGCCGCGGCCGCCGCTCTCGCCGGATTTCGATTCGATTGTTTTGTCGGCCATACCAGGCTTATACGGGCAAGCGTGATTTTCTTGCAACGACGAAAGCGAATCCGAGAAAAGATGTGGCGCACCCGTGAAGATTCGAACTTCAAACCTTCTGATCCGTAGTCAGATGCTCTATCCAGTTGAGCTACGGGTGCTTGGCGGAAGCTAATTAGCGGATGATGCGTGGGGCGTCAAATGAGCTGGCGCGCATCGCTTGAGGAGAAGCGCGGAACTGCGATTCTGAGCGTGTGACCGTCTTTCTCGGCTGCGGCTTTGCGGCGAAATATCCCGAGGGGGGCGGCAACTTTTCCGTGCCGCTGCAATGGATGCTCGGCCTGCGCCGGCTCGGTCTCGATGCCGTCTGGCTCGAGCTGTTGCCGGCCACCGCCGGCGCGCGTGAAGACGAATCGCGCATCCGCAAATTCCGAAGACTGCTCCACGAACACGGGCTGAAGAATTCCTATTGCCTGCTGCATCAAAATCCGGCCGAGGACGCGCACGATCTCGCCCGCCTGCGCTGCATCGGGATGGCGAAACACGAACTTCTCGATCGTCTGGCCGGTCCGAATACGCTGCTCAACCTCAGCTACTCGTTGCATCCGCCGTTTCTGCTGCAATTCGAACGCCGGATTTTTTGCGACCTTGATCCCAGCGAGATCTTTTATTGGATGACGAAAATGGAGATGGGCCAATCGCATCACCACGAATTCTGGACGATCGGTCTCAATGTTGACGGTGCGGATTGCGGTCTGCCGCGCATCGATACGGGGCCGACAGGGCCGCAGCTACCGTGGCGGACATTTTATCCGCTGGCCGACACGGAACTTCTCCAGCCGCAGCCTCGGCCACGGTTCGATAAGTTCTGCACGATCGGGCAATGGTATTGGGGCGGAGGCGTGGAAGTAGAGGGCGAGTTCCCCGATCTCTCGAAGAAATTCGCGTTCGAACCGTATCTCGACTTGCCACATCAGGTGCCGGCCGCGCGCTTCGAGCTGGCGATGAATCTCAACCGGGACGACCCGGAGATCGCCCGGCTGCGCGCGCGCGGCTGGCGCGTCGTGTCACCGCATCGCGTGGCGCGGACCCCGCGCGCATACCGCCGTTATATCGCGAGCGCGGCTGGGGAGTTCACCGCGATCAAGGGAGTGGACGTGGCCTGGCGCACGGGATGGTTGAGCGATCGCGCCGCGGCGTTCCTTGCGCTCGGGCGTCCGGTCATCACGGAAGACACCGGAGCGGCTGGATATTTGCCACGGGAAAGTGGCTTCAGGTTTGTCAGCGGCGTGGAGGAAGCGGGCGCGGCAGCCAACGAAGTGCTTACTGATTGGCCACGGCTTTCCAGGCAGGCCCGCGATTGCGCCGTAGAGACATTCGATTCCGCGAAAAACCTCCGAAAAATCCTGGGGTTGTAGTTGCCCCCCTTGGCGAAAAAAGCTGCGCGATTCCTCATTGCAAAACGTTTTGGGGGTGTTACTCGTTCCCCGTTATGGCTGATCTGCTGAAAGCGGATGAGGCGAAAGCCCGTCTGAAAAAGATCCCGGAATGGGAGCTCGAAAAGAAGCATATCGAGCGCACGTTCGAGTTCGACGACTTTACCGAATCAATCGATTTCGTGAACGGGGTGGCCGAAGTGGCGGAGGATGAAGAGCATCATCCCGACATCGATATCCGTTACAACAAAGTGCGCCTGGTTCTTTCCACGCACAGCAAAGGCGGTTTGACCGAGCTGGACTTCGGTCTCGCCGAGCGGATCGATACGCTCTCGGAATAGCGGAGCCATGACGGGGACCCGTCAAGCGAGCAGCAGCTCCACGCGCGGCAGAAAACTGATCGCATCTTTGGTCGTTATCGTGACGGTGATCGGCGCCTGGAAGTTCATCGATTACCGGACCCAACCGCCGGCTCCGCCGAAGGCAGTGACAAGTGACATGTGACGAGTGACCAGTTGAAGAGGCATTCCCTAATCTCGTCACTTGTCACATGTCACTGTTTTTCTCCCTTCGTCCGCGTCGATAAACTGAAACATCGTTTCGATTTCGGCACGGTCTGTCATTCCAGCTTCGCGCTTCCGGCGCTCGAGAGTCTCATTGGCTTTATCGCGCCAGCCGAATTTGCGCATGAACTCGTTCCACATCTCGATTTCAGCTTCGCTCGGACGTCTTCCGATCGTGAAGGCCCATTCGATCAACTCCGCATCGCTCGCGCCCTGTTTCGTCCGCTCCGCCAGCTCCGCGTAATCGATGTGTAGAAAAGTGCAGCATTTCGCGTCGAAGCCTCGCCCTAGATTCGCCTGATACTCTTCCGGCAGCTCGCCCTTCCCATGCACGCGGATCTTGTCGAGCATTCGTCCGAAATAAACCAACTCGCCGACTTTGGCCGCTGGACTGCGCACGGGAAATTCTTTCATCTGTCTTTGAACTTGTGAGTTGCCTTGCGCTTTTTCAAGTGCGCGACAACCATTGATCTAATGGATCGCGTCGCCGGCATCGAAACCGAGTATGGCTGCCTGGTCAGTGGCGAAGAAGGGCGCGCCCATACCGATGCGTGGCCCGTGCGGGTGAAGAATTTCCTTTTCCAAAAGGCGCGGGCCGGCGCGATCGATCTCCATTATCGCGATTACGAGGAGCCGCCCGGTAACGGAGGTTTTCTCCTGAACGGCGGCCGCCTCTACCTCGACATGGGCCACATCGAATATGCGTCGCCCGAGTGCCTGCATCTGCGCGACGTCGTGACTTACGACATCGCCGGCGATCAGCTTCTGCAATCAGCGCTCGTAGAATTGCAGGCGGTGGATCGCGTCTCGTTTATCAAGAACAACGTTGATCACAACACCGGCGCGACCTTCGGGTGCCACGAGAATTATTTGATGAAGCGGGAAGCGCAATTCACTCCGCCGGTTCTTGGCACTCTGCTCTCGTTCCTGGCTACCCGCCAGATTTTTACCGGCGCGGGCCGGGTCGGGCAGGCGAATCCCCTCGCCTTCGATTTCCAACTGCCCCAGCCGGAAGTCCACGTCGATTTCCAGTTGAGCCAGCGCGCCGATCACATCGTCAACGACATTTACCAGTGGGTGCAATTCAATCGCGCCATCATCAACGCGCGCGACGAGCCCCTCGCCGATTATCGCAAATATCGCCGGCTCCATCTGCTCATCGGCGATTCGAACATGAGCCCCTTCGCGACGGCGCTGAAGATCGGGACGACCGCCTGCGTCTTGTCACTCCTCGAAGAAGGCCGGCTGCCGAAGAATCTCATCCTGGCCGATGCCGTTCAAAGCACGCGCGATGTTTCGCGCGATGCGACCGGCGCCTGGATCGTGCAGCTCGAGAACGGAAAAACCATGGGGGCGCTCGACATTCAATGGCAGTTCTACGAGCTGGCACGTGCACAACTGGGTGGAGCAAATGAAGAGACTGACTGGCTGCTCGAGAGCTGGAGTTTCACCCTCGAGGCCCTCGGCAACAAACCCGAGTCGCTTATCGGCGGCGTCGATTGGATCACGAAGAAATGGCTGCTGGAAACGTTCATGCAAGCGGAAGGGATTGGCTGGAATGATCCGTGGCTCCAGAGTCTCGATCTCGAGTATCACAACATCGATCCGGAGAGAGGGCTCTTCTTCGGAGTAAGCCCGGCGAAACGGATCGGTGAATGGAACAACAGCGTGAGGCATTCCGGCGCGAGCTTTCATCCACCGGCGAACACGCGCGCGTGCGGCCGCGCCCAGGCCGTCGACTGGTTTCAGAAACACGATCAACCCTACGTGATCAATTGGGATTCAATCGCCTGCGATAACCGGGATTTTCTCGTGATGGGGAATCCATTCGAGGTCTATAGCGACGAGGTTTCGAAATTTCTCTCTCAACCTCGCGTCCGGAGTTCCCAAGCGAAGATGGAAAATTGAGGTGGATCGAGCGCTCCGTCGCTCGATGTTTAGATAGTCGCTACATCGCGCGACGGAGCGCGCGATCCACCTATTCCAATCGTTGTAAGCTCGGCAGACCGTAATTCTGCTTCAACGCTTCCGATTCCGCTTCGACCTGCTTGGCGTCGAGCGCGATCTGTTTCGGATCCTCCTCAGTCTCGATCTTAATGAAGCCGTCCACCGGTTGTTTCACCGCCTCAGCCAGATCCGATAACGACTTCACGTCCCGCCCATTTATTTTCTTCACCGTCAGGTAGGCGATATCGTCGTAACCGATCGTCGTGTTCGCGGGAAGAACCTGGGTCAGCACCACCACCCGGCGATTTCCCTCGGGGTAAAGCTCCGACTGAAAGCGGTCCTTATAAACGAAACGCCCCGGCGCGTCCTTCAGCCAGTTCGCGCCCCATTCCCGGAGGTACTGCCGGGTTAATTCCTGAAAAATCATCCCGCCAAGAACGTAGTAGAGTGGCGCGCGGTCGAGATTGTACGGCGGAATCACGTAGTCATTTGCGTTCCGGTGATCGAGCTCCAGTTTCAATTCCATCGGCTTGCCGGCCCGCTGGATCTGCACCGGCAAATTGTCGCCCGCAAAGCCGCGCGCCGTGATCAGGTTCGTGAACTCGATCTTCCCATAGAGCGGATCGACGTAATTCCCATTTTGATCGATCTCGTTATTTCCGATTCCCACCACGATGTCGCCCACCTGCAATCCCGCTTTCGCCGCAGGCGAATTGGGCTCGATGCTCGTCACGTAAACGCCAGCGGGCTTTCCCGTTTGCTCGGCGAACTTCCGCAGTTGCGGATCGCGCGTCGGGAAAAAGCCGAAACCGGCTGAGGGAAATCCGCGGTATTGCGGCTTCTCCGCGTCCTTCAAGAAGTGCGCAATAATCGGCGCGGGGATCGCGTCGACTACTTGCGTTCTGGAATCGAAGCGCAGGAGCAAACCGGCGAGCTTGTTGTTCTTGACCAGCGGCACCGTGTAACTGTTGTCGCGATATTGCATCGAAATGCTGATGCGATACGTCAGGAATTGCCCCAAATCGGCGGGGTAACGCGTCATCTGGATCGTCGTGACCAATCCTTCCGTCACGACGAGCGCGCCGGTCGATTCCAATTGCAATGCCGACAGGCGATCGCCGACCACCGTGTCGAGCGCGAGCTGGAGCGGAGTGAGACCGTCGAGAAATTTTTTCTCCGCGGGCTCGAGCAACGCCAGGTTCGCTTCGTAATCTATCACTACGACGTTGGCCGCGGTTTTTTCGCCCGATTCCGCACGCTCGAGCTCGACATAGTTCTGGTTCGCCACTAGATCGGCCGTAACCAGGACCCGGCCCTGCGGAAGAACCGCGCCGAGGGCTCGCTTCGAGAACGGCGCCTTTTTCTGCCACGGCCGCACGTAATCGTAGGGTTGCCCGGTCACGTTCACCCGCACGAGCGAAAGCTCTTTCGGTTTCACCACGGTTTCCGGGCCCTTCTGAGCGGCGGTCGCGGCCATCGCCGAGAGCGGCAGGACCAACGCTGCGAAAAGACCGAGATGGAAACGAAACGTGCGCATTAGCTTTTCGTCTGGTCAGCCGGCGTGGGCTTCGACGGCTGTTCTTCCAAGTTCTGATCCACCACCACGTTGTAGCGTTTGTTAATTCGCTCGCGTGCGGATTCAACTTCCTTCGGATCGAGCACCAACGGCGGCCCGTCGCCGATCATGCGAATAACAAAGCGGTCGGTCTTTTCCGCAAAAGCGGCCGCGAGATCATTGAGCTTCCGGATCTTCTTTCCGTTGACCTCATCGACAATGCTGGCGCGATAAGCCGCCAGGTAGGTGTTGGTCGGATCGGGCAGAATGTTCGTCAGGATGACCACTTCGGGATGCTCGAGATAGATTTGTTCGATGACGAAATAATCGAAGTAATGCCGGATGCGGACATCCGTCGGCTGATAAGCGTCCATCAGATCGAGCGAGAGCGGTTGGAACAAAAGTCCGCCGTAAACGATAAAGCGCGGCCGCACGTCGTAGCCGTGCGCGAGATAAAGATATGGCCAGACAGTGCCCAGCTCGATGTTCACCGTGAGCGGTTTCTTATCTCGCCAGATATCGAGCTTTACTTTGTCGCCCTTGAATTTTCGTTCCACCACTTCCGGCATGTCGACGCGGGAACCTTCCAGCTCCACCGTTCCGTCGCTCGCGATGGGGTGATCGTCGATCGCCAGTAAGACGTCGCCCGCCTGGAGACTGTTCGCCGCCGGCCCGGCCGCAATCACGGTGCCGACGAGCACGCCACGATCGTCATCCTTCAATCCCAAGGAATGCCGCTGGGCGGGATTTTGTAATTTGATCGGCGTAATGCCGAGATCGACATATCGATCGTAATGCCCGTCCTCGATGTCTTTGAGGAAGCGCCGGATAACCGGCGTCGGAATCATGTAGGCGACGCCCTGCGCCACGTCGCCGCTGTAACCCTGGAACGCGACGCCCACTACCTTCGCATCCTGCATCACCGGACCGCCGCTGTTGCCGGGGTTGATCTGCGCGCTGATCTGGATGGCGAGATGCGAGTCAATCGACGAGTGGGTGTAAAGCTGGAAATCGACGCGCGAAACGATGCCGGTCGTGACTGACATGCGTTCGCCGCCGAGCGGATAGCCATAGGCCGAGACGGTTGACTCCAATTCCGGGATCCCGCCAAAATTCAGCGGCGTCATGTTCTTGAAAAAATCGGGCGAGGAAACTTTGAGCAGCGCCAGATCGCAATCATGCGCGACGAATAAAACCGTGGCCGGATACTTATTCGGATCGCCATCGCGTTCGACGGTGAGATAGCGGCTGTTGCTCACCACGTGTGCATTCGTCATGATGCGATTTCCATCGATCACGAACCCCGCGCCGACGCCGCGCTGCACTCCGCCGGAATTCCAGGGCGCGCGGTAATCCGGCTCCACTTCCGTGGCGGTGATGCGAACGAGGCTTTTCTGGATGGGCCCGTTCGGCCGCGCCGGCGGGGCCACAATCACGTTCGGTACTGACACGGCCGGCGGCGACGGCGTCGGGGTCACATCTCCCGGCACCCCGGGAGTCGGCGGGTTTTTCTGCTGCGCGGGCGCTTCAATCGCGAGCAGCAACAAAATTGGAAATAAAATTACGCAACGCCTCATCGGAAGTCCGAAAGATGAAACAGATGATCGATAAATCAACGCGAAGGTTGAGTACGCTCTTCTTCCGTAGCAAAGATCAGGAACAGGAGATTAAACCACATGCACCGGCGCCTGCCGGCAATCCCTGTCGCAATTCCCGCATTCGATCTGCGTGGTCGCGTGACCGATCCCGAATCGATCGCGCAAGACATCGCCCACATCATGCAGGAACAAATCGTTCCGCGGCGCTTCCTCCATCACGAGATGGACCGTGAGCGCCACCTCGGTCGTGCTCATCGCCCAGATATGAAGATCGTGCACCGCCGTCACCCCCGCGAGATTCGCCAGATAATTTTCCACCGCTAGCGGATCGATCCCGGCCGGCACCGCATCCATCGAGAGATTGATCGATTCCCGCAGCAATCCCCAGGTCCCCCACACGATCACCGCGCCAATCGCCAGACTTACCGCCGGATCGAGCCAATGCCATCCCGTCATCCGGATCGCGAACGCCGCGATCACCACGCCCACTGAAACCGCCGCATCCCCCGCCATGTGCAGAAACGCGCCCTTCAAGTTCAAATCGCGTTTCCGTCCCGACATGAAGAGCAACGCCGAGATCGTGTTGATCACGATTCCGACCGCCGCCACCGCCATGACCGTTCCTCCCGCCACCGTTTCCGGATGCGCGAACCTTCGAATCGCCTCGACCGTGATTCCTCCCACCACCACCAGCAGAATCACCGCGTTAATGAGCGCCGCCAGAATCGATGACCGCCGCCAACCGTACGTCCGGCGGCTGGTCGGCGCCGATTTCGTCAAATGCATTGCGCCCCAGGCGAGCAGCAGGCAAAAGACATCGCTCAGGTTATGTCCCGCGTCCGAGATTAGCGCCAGCGAGTGTGCCGCGAGCCCATAAAAAACCTCAACCGCGACGAACCCCAAATTCAAAATCACCCCGATCGCGAACGCCGCATTATTGCTCGGCGGCTCGCAGGAATGCCCGGAGTGATCGTGATCGTGCGCCATTGTTTTGTTAAGCTATGGAGCTTCGTCATTCCCGGCAAGACGCGGGTGACGCCAGACAGTCGCGCAGCAGCGGATTGATTTCCTAAAGTGAATCGCCGCCGCCGCATTCGCAAACGATGCGGAAACCGACATCGTTGCAGGAGTAATTCGCTGCATTCGAACCGCGCGCCGTGGCCCGTAGATTCGAGAAGCGCGATTTCCAACTGCCACCGCGATAGACGCGCTTGCTGCCGGAGGCAACGCCGCGCGGATTGCGTTTCGGCGCGCCGGCTAATGGCTGGTAGAAATCCAGACACCATTCCCAGACGTTGCCCGCCATGTCTTCCACGCCGAAGAAGCTCGCGCCGCGCGGGAACGCTCCCACAGGCGAGGTCTCCGGATATCCATCCTCCACCTCCGGGTCGCGCCACGGAAAGGTGGTGCTCGCATCCGCAAAATTGGCGAACCCTCTGCGCCGGTCGTGATTTCCCCACGGATATTTCCGGCCGTCGATTCCGCGCGCGGCGTATTCCCATTCCGCTTCCGTAGGCAGCCGGTAATTTCTCCCGTCCCGTTGCCCGAGCCATTGACAATACTTGATCGCCTCCAGGCTGGTTACATACACAACCGGATGATCGCCGCCCGCTCCCGTCATCCGCTTTAGTTTGTGGCTGCGATCGAACTGCTCATACTGATCATTCGTCACCGGATGTCGCGACATGTAGAACTCGCTCAGGATCACCGGGGTCAGCGGCTGTTCATCAGGCCCGGCCTCGGGCGCATCGCTCCCCATCAAGAATTCGCCCGCGGGAATTAGCATCATCTGCGCGCCGTTTGGATTCGTGAATTCCGCTGGCGAGCGACTCGGCGCCAGTCTCGCGGCGAATGTCTGGAAGTTTTCGGCGGGCGGAGTCGTTTCCGTCGGCGCTGGCGAAGTCCCATTGGCCATTCGCGATGGCACTGGCACGTGTTGAGTCAGCGCGGGCGGTTTGCCGGGGATGCGTTCCTCTTCCTCGAGGTAATTCTCCAGGAGGTGTTCGGCGCGCTCGAGAGGGATGCCGAGGTTCTCCGCGATCGTCACAAAGATGCGCCGGACGAGCATCGTGGCGTCGCCCAAATCCAAATGGCTCAGGGTCAGGATGCGATGGAATTCCTGTTCCGCCGTGCCGGCTGTTCTAGGGACGAGCGGTGCTGGCGGGGCCGGGAGCGGGGCACGCGTCCCGCGCTTCGCCTTATTCCGCTCCAACTCTTCTTCAATGCAGGCGCGGGTCTGCTCTTCCGTCAATCCGTTGCGCTGCCCGAACTCCGACAGATTGGCCTCGGCTTCGGGCGTCAAAACTTTGCCCGCGATGGAAACGGCCACGTACTTCGAGAATTCGGCTAGCGCCTCCTGCTGGGCTTGCGCTGCCAGCTCCTCGTCGATCTGAACCCGTTGTTCGGGATCGAGGAGTTGCATCCGGGCTTGAACGAGATAGCTCGATGCCTCATCGAGGCCGCGCCCGAGCAACTGGGCCATCGGATTACTCGGCTGGTTCTTCAGCCGGAGCTTCTTCTGCCACCACTGCATCAGAGCGGTGCAGTGCCGCTGAATTTCTTCGTCGCCCGGCTTCGCTCTCGGATCGAGACAGAGCCGTTCGTACGGATTCTCCGCCTTGTATTTGCTCCAGCCATCCCATTTCAGCGGGTCGTCTGGGAAATCGAGTGAGGGTGGGGCTTTAAGGTCGAACATAGGCGAGGGGGAACTAACCCCGTGTGATGCTGCAAATCCTGTGCCTTCCTCCGCGAATCAACTGAGACGCCGGTGATCCCCCCCCGCCAAGTCATTGCCCTTTCCGCAAAAGGGCGCGAGTGAGTGCAATGTGCCCGATCAACGCGCCACCGATGCAGACCGGGATGATGAGCGCATACGGGACGCGATAGATTAGTTCGAGCTTCGGTACGACCGGCCAGCCAAAAGATACCGGCGACGACAGGATCGCGACCCGCATGACGTTGGCCAGCAACAGCAAGACCAACCAAGTTCGCGAGCCACGCCCAAACAATCGATCGCCGGCAAAATGGCGCTGCGACTAATGCCAGCACGCCGGAGACAATATCCCAGTTACGGCCCGACCAGGTCATCGTGGCGGGGATAAAGTCGGAGGTCAGAAGACGGAAGTCCGAGATCAGTGTGGAACCGGAGGAAATAGACAGGATTTACAGGATTGAAGAAATTTGTTCCCCGCCCAATCCGGTAAATCCTGTTAATCCTGTCTAAACTTCATCGTTAGCAGCTGGAATCGCGGACGATTTTGCCATCGCGCATTTCCACGCGGCGCGAGGCAGCGCGCGCGACTTCGTCGCTGTGCGTGACGACGATCAAGGTGGTCGTGCCGTCGCCGCCGATCTTTTTCATGAGCTGCATGACGGCGGCGGCGGACTGCGAATCGAGATTGCCGGTCGGCTCGTCGGCGATCAGCAACGATGGCCGGTGGACCAACGCGCGCGCGATCGCGGTCCGCTGTTGCTCGCCGCCGCTGAGTTGATGAATGAAATGATCGGCGCGGTCCCGCAGACCAACCAACTCGATTAACTCCCTGGCGCGCTCTTCGCTTTCCTCGAGCGGCGCGCCCTGGAGGAGGAGCGGGAACGAAACGTTCTCCAGCACGTTCATGGTCGGGAGAAGATTGAAGAATTGAAAGACTAGCCCGATGTGGCGGCGCCGGTATTGAGTGAGGATGTTGTCATTGGCGCTGTGGAGCGCGAGGCCGTCTACAAAAATTTCGCCGGCGCTGGGTCGCTCGAGCCCGGCCAGGAGATGAATGAGCGTGCTCTTGCCGCAACCGCTGGGACCGCTCACCGCCACGAATTCGTTGCGCGCGATCTCGAGCGAAACGCCGTCCAAGGCGTGCACCGCTCGCGCGCCCGTCTTATATTCCCGCGTGACATTCAGGAGCGAGATCAAGGGAGCTTTATCCGCCACGGATGTGACCGGCGCAAACCGCGGGCACGATTTTGCGATCGTGGCGGAACGCGACGACTTCCTCGTGGTCGAGAAGCCGCCTTTTCTTTTGGTCCATCCCACAAAGCCGAGCAGCGCCCGCACGCTGTGGGGTGAACTCAAACATTTGCTCGCTTTCGAGATCGCGAACGGCGGGCAGGTTTCGATCGTTAACCGGCTCGACCGAGAAACGAGCGGCCTCGTGCTCGTGGCGAAGAACGCCGCGGCCGCGCGGCGCTTCGGTTTGTTGATGCAGGAGCAACGCATCGCGAAGGAATATCTCGCGATCGTCTGGGGCTGGCCGGAATGGGAATCGAAGTCGGTGGATGCTCCGCTGGCGCGGCAGGGTGCGCACGGGTCGTCCGTCATCTGGTTGAAGCAAACGATCCATCCGGCGGGTGCGGCGGCGCAGACGGATTTTCGGGTTGAACAACGATTCACCCGCGGCGGTACCAGCGATCGGTTCAGCGTCATTCGCGCGATCCCTCGCACCGGACGCACCCATCAAATCCGGGTTCATCTGGCGTCGTTAGGCCATTCGGTGGTGGGCGACAAAATTTACGGGCCCGACGAAAAACTTTATCTCGAGTTCATCGAGACAGGCTGGACATCGGTCCTGGCCAGCAAGCTTCTCCTGCCGCGACATGCGCTCCATTCCGCGATGATCCGGATCGATGGCGGCGAGAAATGGGAAACCCCGCTGCCGGCTGATCTGGCGGATTTCGTCGACCGGCAATCAAGGAGCGGCGGTTTACAAACCGCCGGCACCAAGAAAAAGGGCGGTTTGGAAACCGCCCCTCCTTGAGAGCTGCTACTGCGTCACCACTTTGATATCAGCGAGCCGGATCGTCTTGCCGTTGAAATTGTGTTCGGTGGCGAGATTCAGTCCGCCAAACGTTTGAAATTTTTCCCAGGTCGCCTGCATACCCTGTCCTGATTGCGGAATGTAATCCCAGGCCTTCGGAAGTTTCGTCTGAGGGTCGAGGTAAAAAACGTAGTGGTCGCTGGGCGTGAGACCTACCTGTTCGAAACTCAGCTTCAAGGTTTCGCAGCTCGTGCCATTGAGATCCTTGGGTCCCCCGTCTTCCACTTTTACCCCCTGGTCATGCATCTTTAACGGCGCGAGCAGCCAATACGAATCGTTCACCCAACGCGCGTAAGCATCCTTCCCCTCGCCCTCCTTCGGCGGGGTCGCGAGCTCCACCGTCGCATTATGATCCGTTCCCTGCTTGTCTTTCCATTTCACCGCGTCGGTGCCGGCGGCGACGTTCCAACGATGTTGCGCGGCAAAAAGCTGCTTGCCTTCCTGTTCCACCGCGAAAGTAAAATCGATCTCCTTGACCTTGGACCAATTCTCGCCCCCGCTCGCTTTCCACAGATCAGTGGCCATTTGTTCTCCCTTATCGGCGGCGCGCGCGGTCGGCCCCGCCATGATTGCCAAAGAAATAATAACCGCGATGTGGGATTTCATGAGACCAAGCGTGGCAGAGCACGCGATAAATTGCAATTAAAGGGACTCGCAATATCGTAGCGCGCTTTTATGAAGATTTGGCCAGTCATCATTTTCGTTTCGTTGTCCGCCTGGTGCGCCTCGCACGCCCACGCGGCGGGTGATCGTCTCTCGACCCATTTCACGCCCGACGGCGTCGTCGATGCACCGGCCTTCGAGCTCTCCGCCGAGACCGCCTACATGGTCGGCATCATCGGCAACCCAAACAGCTACGATGTCGCCGCCCAGTTTTTTACGGCGCGCTGGCGCTGGGGCACCAAGGAACGCGACGGTTGGCTGCAGGGTTACAATCAGATCTACGCTACTTTTATGGTGGAACCGATCACGCGCGGGCCGGAGAACTTATATTACGGAATCTCGCTCGGCTTTCGCTACAATTTTGCGAAACCGGGAGCGCGCTTTGTTCCTTACGTTTCGGGTGGCGTCGGCCTCGGCTGGATCGACAGCCACGCGAACGTCTTCGGCGCTCAAGGACAGGATTTCACTTTCAACATCCTGACCGCGGTCGGCGTTTCCTACAAAATCAACGACCACTGGAAGTGGAACGCGGGCATTCTCTACCAACATTTGTCCAATGCCGCCCAAACCGATCCGAACCCAAGCCTGAATCTGCTCGGGCCGCAGATCGGCATGACCTACTCGTACTGAGCCGCGCCGCGCGTGATGAGCCAGCCGGACGAAAATGTTTTGGTCGTTAGGCGAGGCCTCTTCGATCAGCTGGGGAGTTTTCACGGATTGAATTTCCAGCCGGAGAAATATCTGCCGGCGCTTCTCTCGCGCGGGAACAATTTCTTTCTGCCGCGCGCCCAGGCCGAGAATGATCCGGGTTACAAACAGATCATTCCCTACGCGCTCGTCGCGCATGGCGACACGGTCTTGCATTACGTTCGAGGGAAGAAAGCCGGCGAGCAACGCCTCGTGGCGAAAGGCTCGATCGGGATCGGCGGCCATATGAACGATTCCGACGAATCGCTTTTCGCCTGGGACGAAGCCGCCTACCGCGCCGGCGTCGAGCGCGAGGTGAATGAGGAGATCAGGATCGATTCGCCTTTCGAAGACCGGATCGTGGCGCTCCTGAATGACGACACCACTGAAGTCGGGCAAGTCCACCTCGGCATCGTGCACGTTTTTCGTTTGGCGGAGCCGAGGGTCGAGAAGCGTGAAGCGATGATCACCAACGTCGCGTTTCTCAAAAAGGACGAACTGCGGGCGCGCCGCGACAATCTGGAGACGTGGTCGCAACTCTGCGTCGATTCGTTGGACCGGCTGTTGAGTTAGCAGTTCCTCAACCGCCCTTGCGTTTGCGTTTCGTCGGCGCCGGCGTGGGGGAAGGAGTCGGAGTGGGCGCCATCACCGGCGTGGGCGATGCGGCCGGCGTGGGCGTTGGCGCTGGCGTCCAGATGAGATTGATGTCCTCCACCTGCCACACCGTCATTCCGCGAGTAATAACCAGCTCGAGGGCCGCGGTGGTGGTTGGATAAGTCAGCTCGGCGCGAAAGTTGCCGTGCGGGTCGAAGAAGTACGAGCTGAATTGCACATCGCCCTTCACTTCGATCGGTTGCTTCACGGTCCCGAGCTGACGCAAGGTTTGCAGCATGCGCTCGCGCCAGGATGCCAAATACTTGGCCTGCGCCTCCGGGCTAAGATGCACGTGCAGATATTTCTCGTCGTAATTCACCGCCACGCGCTGCACGACCTCGTTCGCAAAAATCCGCGCGTTCTTGTCACCATCCCGCCGCGACGAATACAAAAACCAGAGGGCGCCGCCCACCAGCGCGGCCACGATGATCCAGAGAACCAAACCGCCCTCTCCCTTAGTCCGCGAATTTCGAGCGAGTTTCATTTTAGAAACCGAAGCCGGTCCCCTTGATGACGTTTCCGTCGCGGATCAGCGCGCCGTGCCGCTGCATTCCCGTGTAGGCGCCAAAGCGATTTCGCGAGTTTACTTTGAACTCGACCAGATAGCCGAAAAGCCGCTTGCCGCCCTTGTCCGGCAAATCCGCCGGCTTTGGCGGGCTGACCCATTCAATCTGCGCGCTCGGCGCATCGACCAGTTTCGTGGCCAGCCAGTTGGTGACGATCTCCTGGTAATTCTTCGGATAGTCCCCGTAAACCGAAGGATCGGCGATGACTTCGACCTCGGTAATCTCCGCGCGCACGAGGGCGGGGCAGACCACGGAGAACAGAAACAGCAGCGCAATCGCTTTCATCGGCCTGAAAACTAATGAGGACGATTTCGAATGTCGAGCCGCCTCTGCAGCCGGCTTCTTCCCTACGGCCGCTCGTCGATCGGCACGACCTTCTTGCCGACCGGTTCGCCGACGTATTCGCTCAACGGCCGGTAGAGTCGATTGTCTTCGAGTTGCTCGAGCACCTGCGCGCACCAGCCGGAGCATCGCGCGATGGCGAAAATCGGGGTGAACAAATCGGTCGGAATGCCTAACGAATAATAAACGGTGGCGGAATAGAAATCGACATTCGCGTTCAGGTTCTTTTTCTCCTTCATCAGCTTCGCGATCCGTTCCGACATCCGGATCCATTTCGGCTCGCCAAGTTTTTCGCTTAGCTTGATCGCCATCTTTTGCAGATGAGGCGCGCGCGGATCGAGCGTCTTGTAAACGCGATGACCGATCCCCATGATCTTCTTTTTTTCCGCGAGTTGTTTCTCGATGTAAGCATCGACTTTGTCTTCGCTCCCGATTTCTTCCAGCATGTGGATGACGCCTTCGTTCGCTCCGCCATGCAGCGGCCCTTTCAGCGTACCGATCGCGGCCGTGATCGCCGAATAAAAATCTGAAAGCGTCGAGATCGTCACGCGCGCGCTGAAGGTGGAGGCATTCATGCCGTGATCGGCATGGAGAATGAACGCGACGTCGAGCGTATCGCTGGCCTCTTTCGACTGCGGCTCGCCGCACATGAGATAAAGGAAATGTTCGGCTTCAGTCAGATCGTCGCGCACGGGCGGAAGCGATTTACCATTTCGCGCCCTGTGAAAATAGGCAGCGATGACTCCGATCTTCGCCGTAATGGAGACGGCCCGGCGGCGGTTGATTTCCGGCGTGGCTTCTTTTCCAATGTCAGGATCGTAAAGGCCCAGCATCGAGATCGCCGTGCGCATCACATCCATCGGCTCTGCGTCTTTCGGAACTGATTTTAGGAAATCGATCACCGGTTCCGGCAATTGCCGCTGGCTGCGCAGCTCGCGCACAAATGCTTCCAGTTCGCTCCGGTTCGGCAGCTTCCGGTGAAAAAGCAGATAGACGACTTCCTTGTAGCTGACCTTGCCCACCAGTTCATTGATGTCGTAGCCGCAATAAATGAGCTGGCCCTTGTCGCCGAGCACGTCGCTCAGGGCGGTCGAGTTCGCGATGACGCCTTCGAGTCCGGGCGAAAATGTCATGATTTCCCTTTCATCCGCGTGATCAATGTCTCCGCCATCGTCGCAGGTGTTTCGGCTACCGC
>JBEEHU010000013.1:0-32554 GCA_041167565.1 Verrucomicrobiota bacterium
CTCAACGTGAGTAATTCTTCGACGGCGAACCCATTGACGATCAGCGGCAACATCAGCTCGAGCGCGCCGACCGGGGGTTTTCAGACTCTATCTTTCACCGGGGGCACCGTTAATGTGAGCGGCAACATCACGACCGGCACGAGCACCCAACTGAGCGTGCAGGTAAATGGCGGCCTCGTCACTCTTTCCGGCACGAACACCTACAACGGTTCGACCTTCGTGCCTGGTGGCACGCTGCTGGTGAACGGCGATCATTCCGGCGCCACGGGTATCGTGCAAGTGTCCAACAGCGGCACTCTCGGTGGCACGGGCACGATTGGCAGCAGCACTGTTTACATGTTTGGCGGCAACATTACCGGCGCCACCGACGCCACCGTCGGCACGCTTACGCTGAACAACAACCTGATCATGGCGACGAAAGAAGGTGCGGGGGGCACCTATATCGCGAATCTGAGTGGCAGCACGAGCGACCTGCTCAAAATTATCGGCACTCTCACCCTGGGATCCCAAACTACTCTTTCCATTCAAGGCGCGACAAACGGAAGCACTTATATCCTGGCGACATTCGCCGACCGGTTCGGTACGACATTCCAGTTCGATAACAGTAGCAGCTATCCAGGCTACACCCTGGTTTACAACGCTACCGATATTGAGCTTGTCCCGATTCCCGAGCCGGCCACATGGATCGGCGGCGCACTCGCCCTCGGCGCGATCGGCTTTACGCAACGCCGTCGCCTGCGCCGAGCACGGTAGCCCGCGCGTCCTTGGTTATTGGTGAAGTCGTTAGGTCCCGCCTTCTGACCTCTGGCCTCGCTCGCAGTTCCGCAAATTTTCTTGACCAGTTGGCCTTCACACGATCAGAATTGGCGCATGAAGCCGACCGCGTTCCTCACTGCACTTATTCTCCTCACTTTACTCCGCAGCAGCAACGCGGCGCTGCCGCCCGCCAGGGGTCGCACCATCACCGAGTTAAACATCGTCCCCACGCGCGTATTGCAGCGATCCATCAGTCCCAAGTTTTACAAAAGCCTGCTCATCTCGCCCGTCCAGGGATGGATCGTCGTCCGCGGCAATCTGACGGGCACGCGTCTCGTTGGACCGCGCGTGATCCGCTCGGAACTCAATGGCGCCTATGACGCGCTCGCCCTTAAACTGGCGAATGACGTGGTCATCTCCGGCTATTACTCGATCGAGCGGCCAAACCTTGGGGCTCCGCTTTTGCTGCACCTCTTTATTTACCACATCGCCGATGGCACCATGGCGCTTTCCTTCGCTCATTTCGACGAACCGGGCGGCGATCAAATGCAGTACTGGGGCTGCGCCCGTCTCGCGGTGCTGAAGAACGATGGCAAATGGACTGAGATCGAAGGACCGCCGGGTCTGCAAGGCAAAGGCTGGGCGGTCCGGCAGGGCATGAGAAACGACATCAAAAGCAGCCTGAAGCTGGAGAACATTCCCGGCCCGATGCAGCGGTAGTCCGGACGCCTCTATCACGAACCGGCGCCCCGCTGCCGATAATCGCCTCATCCCACGGGACGACGGCGTGCCGTCTCCAAATCGCAACGTCCCCCTCCCACGCCATAGACTTGGCGACAGCGGGACCGACGCGGCCTCCCATCCGGTTTCTACTTCCTACTTCCTAATTCGGGACTTTGGTTCGCACCGTCCCGCTGCTCGCCGGCTACCTCGCCGGCTCGCCCGTCTCCATCGCTCGCGGCCCCCGCGGTTCCCCATCCCAAACTGGTCACTTGTCACCCGTCACTGATCACTTTTCCCGGCCTTCTTACGTGTGAATAACTTTTCTTCGATAATTCTGGAAATTTCGTTGACAGCTTTTCACCAAACGGGTCTGATGCGCGTCTGCGTATTAATCCCGACTTGTGATCCGTAGTTTCCGCAATTCACTCCTGATTCTGCCGCTTCTGTTGGCGTCGGTCGTTCCGTCGGCGGTTCACGCGATTGAGGCCCAGGACAGCGCGATCTCTTGGAAAACGCAGTCCGACGACTTTGCCGATCGCGGTTTTTCGTCCGGCTTCGGATTGTTTTACGCCGGTCCCGAATGGTTTCTCAACGCGCTTTCCAATCCGCGCTCTCGAAACCCTTTTGTTAAATCGTTCCTGGACGACAGCGCTGGCGATCGATTGGGAGCCGAAAACGGCTACGTCGGACCGTTGCGGGATGTTTTCGATCCGGGACTTTTCAGCAACATGTCTCTTTTCGCTGGCTCGACCGGTGGCAAGACCTCGTTTTCGACTCCACTCGCCATTGTCGGAAATGACTACTATTGGCATGTGAACGGTTCCGCAGACGGGTTAGGCGGAACTGGGACGTGGGATATTGGCGTAACTGCGAACTGGAATGATTCGAGCGGCATGGGAACGCCCGATTTTTGGACGAATGGCAAGAACGCGTTTTTTCAGGGAACGGCAGGGACTGTAACCTTGATCAGCGGCCTGAGTGCGAACGCTTGGAATGTAACGGTCGGCGGCTATACGTTTACTGGGGGGGATTTGACCGTCGGCGCCGGAAACATCGCCATATCCAACAATAGTGGAACAACCACTGTGGATTCTGTGATAATCGGGACGGCTGGGTTAACTAAGACCGGCGCCGGCAACTTGGTTCTAAACGGCGCCAACACTTACACCGGCGGAACCACGATTAATGCCGGCACCATAACGGCCGGGAACACAACGGCCCTTGGCAACGGGCCGCTCACGTTTGACAACGGAAGTACCGGCAGGTTTCAACTCAATGGTTTCAACGTCAGCATAACCGACCTGCGGTTTAGCCAGACCAATACCGGCACCCCCATCGTCGAGAACGGCGCCGCGACGCCCGCGATTTTGATGCTAAACCCGACCAGCACGTATGCGTTTGCCGGCATCCTTCAAGATGGATCGACCGGCTCGCTTGGCCTGACGCTGAACGGAGAAGGCTTGGTCCTCTACAATGCAAACACCTATACGGGTGACACGACAATCAACGCGGGCACCCTGACATTCAACTCAGCCACTTTTCCGAATTATTCTGGAAGCGCGGATAACAGCACGATCCGGCTCGGCTCGACCGCGACCAACAGCGCGGCGGCAATCCTGGCGCTCGGAGGTAATCCGCCAAACACGATCAGCAGTCCGCTAATCGTGCAGGCGTCCGGCGGCACAGAAGGCCAGCGTTTGTTCATTAACACGGCGACCACTGGGCTAAACACCTACAGCGGCGTCAGTGTTACGATGAACACAGGGCTGACCCTTCAATCGGTGACGGGCGGCCAGTTCCTCCTGAATAACGGGACGATTAATTTCGGAACCAGCACTCTTTCCGTCAACGCGAACGCGGGCGCAAACGTTGATAACGTGAACCTATGGGGAACCGTGAGGATCGCGGACACCATGGCCAGCAACTCCGCGACGGGTGGCTCAATTGTGAAGGATGGATCCGCCATCCTTATCATTGAAAGTACCGGCAATACTTACACGGGCAACACCGCTGCGGGCGTCGCGGCGAACGGAAACGGCACACGGATCGGTGGCGGCATCTTGGGAATTTACGGCGACACCAGCCTCGGGTTGGCCCCGTCCACGGCGACTAATAACGTGTTCTTTACTACCAGCGCCCAAGGTTCAACTACGGCACCGACGTTGCAAGACACTTCCGGGAATGTGAACCTCGCGGCCACTCGTAACATCAATATCGCCAGCGGTGTTACGGCCAGGTTCGACAGCAACGGCAACACCTTCACTATCGCCGGCGTCATCAATGGCAACGGCGGCAACCTCAATAAGATCGGCGGCGGGATCCTGGTCCTGACGGGCGCGAACACTTACACCGGCACGACGACGGTCAGCGCGGGAACCTTGATTGCGGCGGCGCCCAACGCGCTGGGCGGCACGACTGGGAACATTACGGTTAATCGCGGCGGCACGTTGCTCGTGAGCGGCGACGGAAATCTCGATCGCATCAATAATAACACGCCGATCGTGCTCGGCAGCGCTAGCGGCAGCGGCATAGCTACCTTTCAGCGCGGCGATCCGGTAACCGGCACCGTCGTAAGCGAAGGAAGCGGCGCTAGCCGGAATGGCGCCATCGTTACGGGCACAAGCAGCGCCGGGTTAGGCGCGCTGAGTCTCCAATCGAGTGCGACCTTCGATTTTGGAACAGTTGGCGCGGGGACATTTACTTTTGGAAGCTTCACCGCGAATACAAACACGCTGACTATCCTAAATTGGACCAGCGGCGCGAGCGCCCTGACGCAAACATCGGGAGTCGATGGCACTGACGATCGTCTGATTTTCAGTGGGGTGCCGGACGCGAATCTTGCATTCATCAACTTCAATGGCACTCCAGCGGCGGCCATTCTGCTCGACACCGGCTTCTACGAAGTGGTTCCCGTCCCCGAGACGAGCACATGGGTCACCGGCGCTCTCGCGCTGGCTGCGATCGGGTTCACGCAGCGCCGGCGGATTTGCCGGCTTCTCGAACGCCGCGCGTAATTTTCTTCTGCAGCGGCGGCGTGTCGGCTGTTTTTCTAGCAGCGCGCGACACGCATTGGATTGTATGGCGTCTGGGTCAGCCCGAACGCCTTCGGGGTCCACCCAAAACGCTCTACCCATATTCAGCCCGTTTGAGGCGCATCTTACGCCTCAATAAGCTGTCTGAGGTAGTTGACTCGGTCACCTCCCGCTTTGCTCTCCGCTGTCTTCGTCCATGTCGCTCGCTCCCATTCTCGAAATTTTGTTGACAGCTTTTCACCAAACCGGTCTGATGTCCCTCGGCGTTCTGGCCCCCCGGAATCATGATTCGCACTTTTCGTACTGCACTGCTGATTCTGCCGCTTTTATTGGCGTCAGTTGTTCCGCCGGCGGTTCAGGCGATTACGACGCAAGACAGCGCGAGCTCCTCGCGAATGCAGTGGCAATCTGACGAGTTCGCCGATCGCGGTTTTTCTTCGGGCTTTGAATTGTTTTACGCCGGTCCCGATTGGTTTCTCAACGCGCTTTCCAATCCGCGCGCTCGGAATCCATTCGCCAGCTCGTTCCTAATCGACAGCGCTGGCGACCGATTGGGAGCCGAAAACGGCTACGTCGGGACCTTGCACGATGTCTTTGACGTCAGCCTGTTCAGCAACATCGCCACGTATGGGGGGGCGGCATCGCCAAAAACTTCCGCGATAACCCTGTCGGCGTTTACCGCTACCGATCTCTATTGGAGGACTGATGGTACGGCTGGAGGTTGGACTGGAACGAACTGGAACCTCGGTTCCCCTACTCCTACCGGCGGCACTGGGTACACTACCAGCACCGAAGCTAATTTTACTGCCAATTCCGCCGTTACTTTCGCCAACGCGACGATTGGTAACGTTATCGTTGGTGACGGTGTCACAGGAATTCTAGTGACAGTATCGAGCGCTGGTACCTTTTCTACCGGCGGAAATATTCGCACGTTCGACATTGGTATCAACTCTACGTTGACTTGGACAAGTCAAAGCATTTCGGCCGCTGGGGCCAATGTCGGAATGGGATTTATTAAAAACGGTGGCGGCACCTGGAGCATGGGCACATGGGCTAGCAGTGCTTATACGGGCGGCTTCACATTAAACGCGGGCACTATTATTGTAACTGGCAATTCCTTTGGAACTGGTCCTATGACTATTAATGGCGGGACGCTTCAAAGTTCGGGCGGCACCATATTCACGCCTTCTTCGCTACTGATTGGCGGAGATTTCGCGTTTGCTGGAAGTGGAAATGACATTTGGGGTATGGACGTCGATATCGGATCTTCAGACCGAACGGTTACAAATAACACGACGGGCAGCGCGACGCGGACGTTCTCTGGAGTGATCTCCGGCACCGGCGGTCTCATTTTGAGTGGCACCGGGGGAACCGGCGGCATTGTTCTAAGCGCAGCCAACACCTACAGCGGCGGGACGACAATTGGGACCGGCACCACGCTAAACATCAATAACAGCGGCACATCGTCGAGCAACTCCGCTATTGGCACTGGCACTTTTACGATCAATGGCGGCACGATCATCAACAATACCACCGCCGGCACAATCACCCTCGCCACGAATAATGCGCAACGTTGGAACGGGGATTTTGTATTCACGGGCACGAGAAGTTTGGACTTAGGAACAGGCACAGTAGTGCTGAACGCGACGCGCCAGGTAACGGTTAGCGCAAATAACCTGACTGTAGGTGGGGTTATTTCCGGCAGCACCTTTGGCATAACCAAGGCCGGCGCGGGTAATCTGACGCTCAATGGGGTGAATAGTTATAGCGGTGCCACGACTATCAACGGCGGGACGATCACGGCTAATACTTTGGCCAATGGCGGCTCAAACAGTAGCATCGGCTCATCTTCAAATATTGCGTCCAACCTGGTCCTCAATGGAGGCGTCCTCCAATACGACGGGACGACGGCTGCCTCGACGAACCGGTTGTTCACTATCGGAACGGCAGGAGCACAGCTCTGGAACAATAGCAGTTCGAGCAGCAGCACGGTGAATTTTACAAACGCGGGCGCAATTACCGTGTCCGGAACTGGGGACCGCACTCTCACCTTGCGCGGATTGAATACCGGCAATAACACTTTGTCTCCGATCTTGGTTAATCCCAGCTCTGGTATGCTTTCTATCGTTGCCGATAACGCGGGCAAGTGGATCCTCGCCGGTAACAATACTTACACTGGCACCACGACGGTCAGTGCCGGCAGGCTCTTGATCAACGGCGTCCAAACTTCAGCTACCGGTAATGTTAATGTAAACGGCGGTGGCACTCTCCTCGGCGGCATCGGGAAGACCGGGGGCAAAGTAACAATCGGTGGCGGGGGCACTCCTGGTTCCGGCTCGGTTATCCTTGGAGGCGACGGGACATCCGCTGCCGGAACCTTTACCGTCCAAAACAACAGCACCGGCGCGATCACGTTGAGCAGCGGTTCGATCATCGAACTTGCACTGGGCGCGTCCGGCGCACATTCGACTTTGGCCCACGTCGGAACAGGAACGATTTCGTTCGCGTCGAATCAAGTGTTCACATTCCTGGATTTCGGCGCGCAGCCCGGACTGTATTCCAGTATAGTGACCGGGGTCGGCGCGACTATCCCCACTGCCCCAAACACGACTGGATGGGCG
This sequence comes from Verrucomicrobiota bacterium, assembly GCA_041167565.1. GTDB lineage: Bacteria > Verrucomicrobiota > Verrucomicrobiia > Chthoniobacterales > UBA10450 > AV80. The sequence goes on from JBEEHU010000013.1 coordinate 7,133, forward strand.
ATTAGTGACCCGGGCTGGGGCGGCACCTTTGCTTACAATCCCCTCACGGACAGCATTGATCTAACTCTAACGGCTATCCCCGAGCCGAGCACATGGGTCATCGGCGCTCTCGCGCTGGCGGCGACCGGGTTTACGCAACGCCGGCGGATACGCGGCCTGATCGCTGCCGTGCCTAGGTCTCTTCTGTAGCTTCGAAAGGCGTTTCACAGAAGCGCCCTGCAAATTGCTACGCGAACTTACCGCGCCGCTACCGTCGTTCGCTTAACCAAGGCGTCGTACTTCGCGGCGAGCTCGTTCACCTTCGCGAGGTACACCTGCCGGTCGGGCTTCGGCGCATCGAGAATGCCGCGAAGAATTCGCGTCGCGGAAAAGAAATCCTCGAGCGAGGTGGCGAGCACTGCCTTCTCCACTTCGGCCGGGTGCTCGACGCAATATTGAGTGAAGAGCATGTAAGCCGCCTGGAGATTAGCGAAACGGGCCCGATAGCGGGCCGCCTCGATCATGACTGCGTCGGCGCGGTTCGGCAACAAGTCGGCCAGCGTTTTCGCCGAGATAAGGAAAGCGCGCAAATGCCATTCGTAATTCTTGCCGTGCTCTTTCTCGATCTGCGCCAGGTTTCTCCGCTCGATATCTTCCCGGACTGCGCCCAACTCCCGCCGCAACGCCAGCTCGCTTGTGAAAAATTGCTCGAAGAGCGGCGTCATCTGCCCATGCAACTCCTGGCCACGTCTGGCGCCGTCGCTCTTGTATTGGCGCTGCGCATAATAATCGGAGGCGCTCTTCACCACCGGTGCGAGAGAGGCGGTCGCCTCGGCCAACTTTTGCGCGGTGGCGTCTACGTTCGGCAACGGGGGCCACATCCCCGGACCGTTTTTGCCCGCATCCGCAATCTCCTCGAGAGCAGCGCTGATATCGGGAACGCCAGAGTCGATCGCTTTCTCTTTGCCGGTAGGTCCGACCTTGAGGTCGACCCAGGAGGCATAACGATCGTAGGACTTCTGGACATCGCGGCTCGCCTTAAGCGCCTTCGTATAAAGCTGGGTTTTGTCGACGACCAATTTGAATTTGTCGTCCGGCAGGTCGGCAATGGTTTGGGCGCGAGTGACTGCGGATGCCGCCAGAAGGAGAGCAGCCACGGCGAAGCGAGGCAGCGAGTTCATCGCGTCGAGTGTGAAGAGAATGGCGGAACAAGTCACGCCTATTCTTTCATGATCGTGATCGACTCTTAAAGACCGATCGCGAGCAGGAGCACGAGCACGATTACAAAATCTAGGGAGGGCTCTTCCCGTTTAGAACCGCAGGTGTTTCACGGTCTGGCCGTGGTTGATGAGCTCGCTGAGCGAATCGATCCCGATCCGCAGATGCCGATCCATGAATTTCGAGGTCACGATGTCGTCGCTTACGGCGGTCTTCACGCCTTCGGGCACCATCGGTTGATCGGAAACGAGCAGCAGCGCGCCGGTCGGGATCTCGTTATGAAATCCAGTGATGAAAACGGTGGCAGTCTCCATGTCGATCCCCATGCAACGGATGCGGGTGAGATATTTTTTGAACGCCTCGTCGTGCTCCCAGACGCGGCGGTTGGTGGTGTAAACGGTGCCGGTCCAGTAATCGAGGTCGTGGTTGCGGATCGTGGTCGAGATCGCTTTTTGGAGGGAGAACGCTGGGAGCGCCGGCACCTCCGGCGGGAAATAATCGGTCGAGGTCCCCTCGCCACGGATGGCGGCGATGGGAAGGATCAGGTCGCCGAGTTTATTCTTTCGCTTAAGGCCGCCGCATTTGCCGAGCAGGAGCACAGCCTTCGGGCGAACGGCGCTGAGCAAGTCCATGACGGTCGCGGCGCTCGCGCTGCCCATGCCGAAATTCAGGATAGTGATGCCGTCGGCGGTGGCGTTGGCCATGGGACGATCGCGGCCGCGAACCTCCACGCCGTGCCATTCCGCGAAGAGGTTTACGTACTGGGTGAAGTTGACCAGGAGAACGTACTTCGAGAAATCCTTGGTCGGGGTGCCGGTGTAGCGCGGCAGCCAGTTGGCGACGATATCGGATTTGGTTTTCATCGTCCGAGGAGAAGCACGGAAGTTTTCCGCGGTCCGGTCGCGTAATCGGCTTCGGCCATGGACGATTCATGGATTCGTCGGGGGCGAAGGCAAGCGAATTGTGGCGCCAATCAATTCGGGGCGAAGAGCGTCTCTGCTCGAAAGAAGAAAACTGCGGCAGGGTTCGCCCCGCCGCAGTTTTGATTTTCAACCGCTCGATTGTTCTTAGCGATCGGTCGCGGGCGAATTTTTCTTGTTCGCGTTCTTGATCTTCGCGTTCGCGGAGGTGGTCTTTCCGTAGATGTTGTTGCCCGAGCCCTTGAGATGATTGACGCGCTGGCTGCGCCCAAAAGCGGAATTGCCCGGATTAGTCAATTTGGTCTTCTTAACTTTTTTCGTCTTTACGTCGTTGCGGTCCTGATCGTCCTGATCATCGGCATCGGTGATGGATTTTGTGCGGGCATTGGTTGCGTTCGTCCGGCCGAAGGTTGAATTGCTCGGGCCGGTTGATGGACTCATTGCCTGACCGTGGCCGAAAGAGGAATTGCCGGGCGAGTTCCCGGCCCCGTGACCAGCGGGCGGTGCGGCGAAAGATTGGACGGCCAGCGCGAGGCACGAAGCCGTCGCGAGACCGAAAGTTCGTTTGATGTTGGTTTTCATGAGTTTATTTCCTGTGGCTTTGGGTTCCGCAGCGCAAATCAATGTGTGATACGCTCCCAAACTGCGGCCCGGTTGTTATTCGACGCTTCCCAGCCTCCCACTATTCACATCGTTCGCGGGATCAGGGTCTCGCCCTTCCGCTGTGGCGACATGTGCGCCACTCTTCGCCGCGGTTTTCTACTTCCTACTTCCTAATTTCTACCTAGATTCCTCCCCCTATGGCTTACAAAGACCTCACTCCGCCGGCAGGCGATAAAATTTCGAAATCAGAGGGCAGATTAACCGTGCCGGATCGGCCCGTGATTCCGTTCATTCGCGGGGACGGGACCGGCCCCGATATCTGGGCGGCGAGCGAACGCGTCCTCGATGCCGCGGTCGAGAAAGCGTACGGCGGAAAAAAGAAAATTGTTTGGTTCGAAGTTTTCGCGGGCCAGGCAGCGAAGGACAAATTTGATGAATGGCTCCCGCAGGACACCGTCGAGGCGTTCCGCGAATATCTCGTCGGCATCAAGGGACCGCTTACGACGCCAGTGGGCGGCGGCATTTCCTCGCTCAACGTCGCGTTGCGCCAAATGCTCGATCTCTTCGTCTGCCTCCGGCCGGTCCAATATTTCGAAGGCGTCCCCTCGCCCGTGAAGCATCCGGAAAAGGTGAACATGGTGATCTTCCGCGAGAACACCGAAGACATTTATGCCGGGATCGAATACAAGGCCGGGAGCGACGAGTCCGCCAAGATCCTCGCGTTCCTCGAGAAGGAATTTCCGAAGGCATTCGAGAAGATTCGGTTCGGCACAAAACAAAAGGCCGCGGATTTTTGGAAAATGGTGGGCGCGCCGGAAGGCGACGACATCATGGTGGGCGTCGGGATCAAGCCGGTGAGCCGCGCGGGCAGCGTGCGCCTAATCCACAGCGCCATCAGTTACGCCATCATGGAGAAGCGCAAGAGCGTGACCATGGTGCACAAGGGCAACATTATGAAATTCACCGAGGGCGCGTTTCGCGATTGGGGCTACGAAATCGCGAAGCAGTACTTCGGCGCGGAAGAAATCGACGGCGGCCCGTGGTGCAAAATTCCACTGGGCAAACCGGGCGCCGGGATCGTGATCAAGGACGCAATCGCGGACATCACGTTGCAACAGGTGCTAACGCGACCGGAAGATTTTGACGTGATCGCGACGTTGAACCTGAACGGCGATTACTTGAGCGACGCGCTCGCGGCGCAGGTGGGCGGCATTGGCATCGCACCCGGCGGGAACATCAATTACATCAGCGGCCACGCCGTGTTTGAAGCGACTCACGGCACCGCGCCAAAATACGCGAACCTCGACAAGGTGAATCCCGGTTCGGTGATTCTTTCCGGCGAGATGATGTTTCGTTACATGGGCTGGAACGACGCCGCGGATTTGATTGTGAAGGGTCTAAACGGTGCGATTGCCAGCAAACGCGTGACCTACGATTTCGCGCGCCTGATGGAAGGCGCGACCGAGATCAAATGCTCCGAGTTCGGCGACAACGTGATCGCCCACATGTAGGCGCGATCTGCCAGGGGGAGACACCCGTCGCCTCGCCCTACCGAAGAAGCTAGTTGTCCAGCTTGTAGGCTTCCGCGACCGCGATTCCGGTCGTCCGGCCGACGCCTTCTATGACGCAGGTGTAGTTCCCGGCTGTTAAGCTTAGGAGGATAGCGGATTCCTTGCTGTTAGTTGGCGCAAGGCCGGTCATTTGAATCTCGGTGGCATTTGTCGCCTGCCCCCAGTCATCGTTGGCGCGCAGAGGCGTTCCCTGAGCATTGTAAAGCGTCATCATCGGGTTTTGCAGGATCCCCGGAGGCTTCGTGATCGAAGGACCAAGGGCGCGGAACAAGACACGTCTCGGATTACCGCCCTGCAAAATCAAACCATCGATGAGAACATTATCATCGGTACCGACATCAGCGCGCACAGAGAGATTGCCGAGTTCGCCGGGATCCGTGGTGTCGAGATCGTATAACTCTACCAACCCTATACCCGGGGTGCCATCCGCTGCCCGGATAATGGCGGTGTAATTGCCGGCAGGCAGCCTTTTCACGATCGCTGATTCGCGGTTGTCAGTAGGCGCCAACCCGGTCTGGAGAATCTCCTGTTCCTGGTCGGAACGCCAGTTGTCGTTGACGATAGGTGGAGCTCCACTGCTGTCATGGAGCTCGAGGTAAGGATCTTGGATCCGGCCTGCAACCGGCGTTCCGTTGACTTTCATCGAGGGGCCAACGGCACGCGCCATCACGCGTTTTGTTCCCGAGCCAGTTACGATGAAGCCACCGATTCCGACTTTATCGCCGGTCTGGGCTAAGACGCGGCCCGATATATTAACCAACTGAACATTAACGGGAGAGGCGGTAGGCGTGGCCGTTGGAGTTGCTGTTGGGGTGGCAGTTGGTGTCGCAGTGGGCGTTGCGGTGGGCGTAGCTGTCGGAGTTGCCGTTGGCGTCGCGGTGGGCGTAGCTGTCGGAGTTGCGGTTGGCGTTGCGGTTGGCGTAGCTGTCGGAGTTGCGGTTGGCGTCGCCGTCGGCGTAGCCGTCGGAGTTGCCGTTGGCGTCGCAGTCGGAGTAGCCGTAGCCGTTGGTGTTGCTGTTGGCGTGCTAGTTGGCGTTGCGGTAGGTGTCGGCGACGGAGGCCTTTGGGTTACTGTGATGACTTGCTGCGCTGTGTTCTCGCTTTCGGCTCCGCGCGAGTCAGTCACGACCAGACGAGCCGCAAAAGTACCGGCGGTCGCGTAGGTATGACTAATGATCGGCGACCCCTGGGTGACATCTGGAGTACCGTCCCCGAATCTGAACGTATAACTCGGAATCGTGTCGCTGAAGTCGGGGTCAGATGAGCCCGAGCCGTCGAAGGTCACGCTCAGCGGCGCGTTCCCCGAGGTGGGGCTTGCTTTCAGGTCGGCGACCGGAGGCCTGTTAGCAGCGACCGTAATAATGACTTGAGCTATATTGGTACTGACCTGGCCAACTGAGTCTTTAACAGTCAATTGCGCCGGGAATTCGCCCACCGTCGTATAGGTGTGTGAGAAGAGACCGGTGGCATTGGTCTGGGCCGCCGTCCCGTCACCGAAGTTCAAGGTATAAGAATTGATGGTGCCGCATGCTCCCGCCGGTTCGTGCGATCCTTTGCCATCAAAATTTACGGTAAGCGGCGGAGTTCCGGACGTGGGTGAAGCCGTAAGGGCCGCGGTTGGTATCAATCCCAGGCAGGGAATGTTACCTTTGAGGGTATAGGCTCCGTTACCGGTTGTTTGTGCTTTGGTAACGGTAACGCCGTTAAGCACCCCACCGATACGCTGCGTCGTCAGTCCCTTGATTGCCGTCAACGGCGTCCCTGGCTTCCACTGCGCAGGATTAATCGTCATGTCCGAACCACCGGTGCTGGCGCAGGTGCCGAATGTCAGTGGGTTGGTGAAATCCAAATTCATGGTGATCGTTCCATCCGCAGCAACCGTCACCACGTTTTGGCAAGGCACGGCACCAGCGAGACATTGATTACACGCCGAGCCCGTGGCAGGATCGATCCAGCCATAGTCCGCTGCGCCTGCTGGATTGATCGTCGTATCATACGATACGAAGATGGTCTGGGCCTGGTTGGTCGAATTGGCGCTTCCCGGAATTGTGAACTGGATCCTCCAAGTGGAATCCGGCGGGGGCGCGGCGACGCCGGTGTTGCCCGGGTCCATTGTGTTCACTTTCATCACTGAGGTAAGCGTCTTGGCGGTGCAACTCGTGAATGGTTCACCCTCGTTGATACGTTGAATCGAGTACTGACCGGTTGGATCGGCAGATGCCGCCGCCGCGCCTTGAACTTGAACGTAGGGAACCGAGCAGGCGTTTTCCACTGGCTGCACCCCATTAAGGCTGACCTCCGAGCAATGCTGGCTTTCACCCGGCGCACCGTTAACCGCGGTCACGTAGTAAAAAACGTTAGGAGCGGCGGGCACCGCTGAGTCAAGATACTTGTTCTCAGTAGCGGGAACCGCCGCCAGGAAGGTCTCCTGTCCACTCGTGGTCCCACGATAAATCCTGTAGCTGGTAATAGGCGATCCCCCATTATCGGGCTCGAGCCAACTCACCACAGCGCCTCCGCCTTGAAGCACAGCCGAGACAAGGCGCGGCGCCCCGGGTACGCTCGGCTCCACTGGATCAAAGAAGGCGAAGAGCCGCCGTCCGCCCGATTGCCGCGTCACAGTTCCATGAGCAGCGCTGGATTGCCCGCTAAAAGTGTTGGTGCAGTTCACGCAACCGTCAGCCCAGCCCACCAGGCCGCGCCCTTCGCTATCGATCGCGAAATCGTTAAAGTCGAGAAGGTTTCGTCCGCCCGCGCAGGTAGTGCCTTCGAGACAGACGGTGCCTTGTTGCGCTGGATCCACAGGCGTCGCATCGATAGTAATCCAATTTGCGCCCGCGTCATAGGTGGTGGCGATGTAGAGGTGCCAGAGGTTTTTGCAGTTGAGCACCGCGCCATAAACATTGCAGGGGCTGGCGTTACTTGATATGCCGTCACCGGTTCCCAGGAACGCGAAGGCAGCGCGGTTATCGTCGCCCGCCACCACCACCGGAAACACCGCATGAGTCACTCCTAAGGGTGCGCCGACATCAACCGGCCCGGAGTAAGTCACACCCCGGTCGCCCGACTTCACGATCTTCGCATGACCGTCGCCGTCCACATAGCCGACATAAATCGTGTTGGTGCTCTGACCCGCCGGCTTGCCAAGATCGTTCTGGCCTATACCCACGGATGGATCCTGGCTGCTCGTGCTGTCTTTAACGTTATTCTCGATCCAAGTCAGGCCGTTATCGGTGGAGACGGCGACGCCGGCGGTGCCGACCGTTCCGCAAGATGAATTCGGAACATAGACGGTGCCGTCGCGGGCCACTTTAACATGCCCATGAATTCCTCCTGTGCACTGGCTTGGCGTGAAGATGACGATGGCTGGGCCAAAGGTCTGGCCGCCGTTGTCACTGCGTGAACACTGGGCCTCGGCAGCGATATCCTGTGAACAGTAATAAATCGCATTCTTGGTGCCGGTCGCCGGGTACGATGCGGTAGGTGGAGGAGTTCCCGCATAGGGACCGCCGCCCAGAGTTTCATGGTCCGGTCCGGCACCCGGACCACCGTTTCCTCCGGGCAAATAGGAGCTGCCGTCGTCGTCGGAATAAGAGGCGAAGCTTTGACCTTCTCCGCCGATGAGGTCCAAGGTAAAGACACGGCCCGGGGTATGAGGAGGCGGGTAACCCCGGCCCAGCTCCCCAGAAGTGTAGTGGTCGGTAAAACCAATGGGATCGGTCAGGACGAATTCCTGGGTGGTAAGGGCAGATACATCTTGCCAGAGGTTAATCGCAGGCGACGCGCAATCGTCAAAGTTCACGCGCCATAAGGTGCGATTGGCCGTGAAGAAGGCGACACCACCCGTGTTCACCTTGTCGTGTTTGAGCGCCGCAACATTCGGATTCCAATCGACGCCGAGCGAAGGTTCGCCGGCGCCATCGGCCTGGCCGTCCCCAGCGGGGAAATTCTGATAACGCGGCGGGGTGCAAACGGTCTTGGACGGATCGCAACCCGAACTTGGCGGCGCGGGCTGGATCGTAACCGTGCCGGTGTAAGGGACGGGGGCGCCAGTCGATAGGGTTACCACCAATTTGTATTGGCTCAATGCCTGGGGCACAGGAACGATGATGCTCGAAGGATCAGAGGTGGATGCGTTCTTGCTGATCAGGTTACCAGCCGCGTCCTCGAGGAAAACATCGTAGTCGACCGTCGCGGGCGTCCAGCTCCATTGAATGAGGATTTGGTATTGCGACGGATCATAGCCTGGGGCGGTAACCTTCACGGATGGATCGACGTTGAGAGTGAATATGCTGCAGGCGGCATTCGTTGGACCGCAGTTCGGTTTCCCGAATGCGAGATGAGTTAAGTTCGGCGGCGCCCCGAGAGGGTCGGTGTAGGTCACATTGTGACTCCTGGTGAGTGTGTCGCTGGTGGGCGTAGGCGCCGCGAAGGTCAACATCGCTAGAAGAACGCCGAGAGAACAGAGTGAAAGCGCGACCAGAACGCGGGGACGGAAGACACCGGAGTTAGATGAAGGCTTCTTTTTCATGAGGATTTCCTTTCGTTAGGCCGTACCGAAACTGACATAAAAACCAGGACCATCGGACGGAGTTTCGCCCAATCAGCGCCCGCCATCGCCGAGGCACTTTGCCAAACCAGTGGTGTCGCGTTCGTGATCACAGACGTGCCAGCGCCTTTTCCGCCAGCGCCTTGCATTTCTTGAGTCTGCCCTCATCGGTATCGGCTCCACCCACGCTGACCCGGACGTAAGCATCATTCTTTAGAACGTAAAGTACGCCGCCGACGCGAGTGCTGGTCCAGTAGGCCTCCTCGCCTATACCCTCAATTTTTTTGGGAGGGGTAGCTTTCTCAATCTCTTTGCCCGCCTCCTCCTTCTTTTCTTTATCTGGCTCACTCTGTTGTTCCGGATTCGAGTAACGGCCAAAAGTTTCCTTCCAGAAGTCCTTGACGCTGCGTTGGGCCGAGTTAGTCGCATCGGTTTGTGTGACCGACAGGCTGACAGAGCTGCTAAACTCAGCCGCGGTGTAGAAGCACTCGGAAAGGCGGAGACCTCCAGTGGAACGTTCGCTGTTCTTCACGTCTTTGATGGGCGATCCCATGATGGCTGTAACTTCGTCTCCCGTTATCAAGGCGCAGGCGTCGAAAGCCGGTTGGCTTGGCTCGCTGGTCTTAGGCTGCGACGGGGGAGTCTGAGCTGTGCTGGGACTGGCGCCCGCAACGCGGGTGTCCGTGGACGCGTTGCTGGCGGGTTTCTTGCAGCCGCCAACCGCCACAAGAAAAAGACAGAGCGCCGCGAGGAGACTCGTCACGGCTCCCCTTCCGTTCGTAGTCGGGCCCCTCACGGAAGGTTATAGATTTCGACTAGCGCAACTCCGGTGTTAGAACCTTTGCCGGCCAGAACGGCGGTATATTGGCCGGGAGCGATCTCCGGGACATAGATGGCTGCTTCCCTGCTATCCTTGGGCGCAAGGCCGGTAGCCTCGATCTCGGCTTTTTGCGTCTGCTGCCAGTCGTCGTTCTCGGCCAGTTTTGTGCCGCTGCTATTGTAGAGCTGAAGCGTAGGATCCTGCAGCGCTCCAGGCACACCGAGCGAGGTCAGGGTCGGCCCAATCCCTCGAACCAATACCGTGGCCGGCGCCGCATTGGCGGGTCCGGCGGTAAAGCCGCCGATCATCACGCTGTCACCCGGTTGGACAAAGCCGCGGGTGGCGATGTTACCAAACTTCGAATTCCCAGCGGGATCCAAATCGTAGGCTTCGACCAGAGCTATGCCTGAGGTCGCACTCACGCCTCTGACAATGGCGGTGTATTGTCCCGGCGCCAAAGTCATGGCGATGGCCGATTCACGATCGTCGGTCGGCGCCAGGCCGGTGTTCTTGATGGCGGTTTCCTGGGACTGATGACTCGCGTCATCGATCTTCCAGTTGTCATTAGTAGCGATCACCTTCGTCTGATCGTGCAACTCAAGCGTCGGATTCTGGAGCGTTCCTGGGAACGGCTGGCCGTTCACTTTGATCGACGGGCCGATGGCGCGGACGATCACGATCCTCGATTGATTGCCGGTGACGATAAAGCCACCGATCAACGCATTCGGATCGGGTTGGACATTTCCACGGGTGGAGATATTTCGCAGCGTGGCGCTTATTTCAATGATCACCTGGGCGGTGTTCGTGCTGACTAATCCATGCGAATCGGTGACCCTAAGCCGCGCCGGAAAACTTCCCGAGCCGTTGTAGGTGTGAACAATCGTCGGCGAAGCTTGTGTTACCGCGGGCGAGCCATCACCGAAGTCGAAGGTATAGGAGACAACGCCATCGCCAGCATCGGGATCGGTGGAACTTGCGCCATTAAAAGTAACCGTAAGCGGCGCGGGACCTGATTGAGGTGTAGCTGACAGAATAGCTGTCGGTGCAACGTTAGGCGGCAGGCATACGGCCCATTTTTGGCCAAACCCACTGTCCGGCGCGCGATCCATAGGCGCTGTGAATATAAGTCCGCTGCCGACCGCTCCTATCCCGCCAAACACTAATCCGTAAGGGTTGGTCACCGCCGCGGTGCCGGCCGGATCGGAAATCGGGATAGGCGGATTACCTATGGCGCTTAGTGGCACATCCACCGTGACGGTACCATTAGGTCCAGGGTTAAATGTGCCAGTGGTAGCGTGAGTGGTTCCGCTCACGAATGAGTCCCCCGCTGTGTCGTACTCGCCGTAGGTGATTCCAAGCGAGCCGCTCGGGTCGCCCGGCTCAACGATCCTCGTGGCATAGGTCTTCCCATTGCTGGACTTCCAAATTACGAAGTATTGGGTCGACGTGGTACCCGGCGTTGGCGTGTTTGAAAGATTCTTCAGCATCATCTTGGTGGTCAGGATCGTCTTCGCGCTGTTCACCGAGAATGAGATCCCGGTGATGTCGGCCTGGTCCGTGTTTCCGCCGACGCCGGCAGGATTACGAGCGTCGCCCGCTGCATCGGTTACAACGTTAACGCCACTGCAGGAAAATGGCAGAACGACGGGTGGTATCGCGCCAAGCTTAAGGTCGATTTCGTTACTCGCCGCACCGATGCCGGCGCCCACTCCATTGACTGCCTTCACGATATAGAAGTAGTCCGGCACGGCAGGATCCGCGGTCGAGTCGAGGAAAGTTGTCCGGCCAACGGTTTGGCCAAGTGGAATTACTCCTTCTCCCCCGGCGGTGGTTCCCCGGTAAATGAGATACTTAATGATATTCGAGCCGCCATTGTCCGGCGCCCTCCAAGTGAGATGCGATCCACTGGAATCACGCGTGCCTGATAGGCAGGGCGGTTTCGGCAGCGCCGGCTCCACCGGGTCAAGATTAGCGAATAAGGGCTTGCCACCGGTCTGGCGCGCGACAGCCATGTAGGCAGTGTAGTCGTTCGCAGCCGTGCCTGCGATGCAAGCCGCAGTCACACAACCATCGCTGTAACCGTAGAGCGGGCGTCCTTTGTCGTCGACTGTGATTTCGTTAAAGTCGAGCAGATTGCGATCGGCGCGCCCCCCACCCTGTTGCCAGACACCGGTATTGCGTTGAACGGGGTCGTTAGGCGTAGCGTTGACCGTGACCCATGTCTTACCGCCATCGTAGGTAGTGGATATAAAGGCATACCAGACACCCGTGAAGGTGTCGTCTTGATACGGTCCCGGGATATCCGTGCCGAAGAAGCCGACCGCCGCGCGCCCAGAGCTGCCGCCCACCGCTTCGACGTGCACGGCATTCCTGATTCCGTGCGACGCGCCGAGATCGAAGTCGTTGATCCAGGTGAGGCCGCCGTCCTTGCTCACTTTCACGTGCACGTGCCCTTCGGGAATTCGACCAGGCGGAACGGGCTCGTTGTTAACGTAAGCAAAGTAAGCGGTGCTATCGCTATCGATGGCGATAGAAGGATCGGCGCCCTGCTGCTGCGAGAGTGCGCCCGGAACCCTGAACTCCTGCCAGGTAGCGCCGGCATCGGTGCTGGTAGCGCCGCCCTGCAGACCATCACATTGATTAACCGGCAGCCACACCGTGCCATTGGGAGCGATATGGAGGTGGCCATGAAGACCACCGCAGTGAGTAGTAGTGCCGTCGTAGGCCAGAACACCTGGCCCATAACTCGCGCCCAAAGTATCACTCCGCTGGCAGCTAGCAGGACCAACGACGTCCTGCGAACAATAGAAAACCTGCTCACCCTGGTTAACCGGGGTAGTTAAGACGGGACTCAATAACGCCGGGTATGGCCCGGAACCGATGGTCTCGTGGTCGGCTCCGCCATTCGGGGGCGAGGCGCCGCCTTCCGTCCATGAATCGCCGTCCGTATCGCTGTACGCGTAGACCGCATTGGCGCCCGCAGTCGAGTTGGCCGCAAAGGTCCGACCCGTTTTTTGATCCGTCCACAAAATCGGATCGAGCCCGATATTAAGTGAAGCAGTAGACTTATCCTCCCACACTGCCTCGCAGCATTCCGGTTTCGCCGGCGTATTTTTTTCCGGCGGCGTCAACCGCCAGATCGGTCCGTTGTTCATCGTCATGATCCGGCCCGACTTCGGATTGAAGCCAATATTGAATTCGCCCTGGACATTATCCTGCGCGGAGGTGCCGGGCGGCGCATAAAAATTTTGATAGCGCGGCACACCCGGCTGAGTGGGATCGGGCCCGCCGAAACCGGGCACGGCATCGCCACCGCCGGGCAGCAGCTCAATCCTCACGTGCACGGTTTCGCCCGTCGGCTGGAATGGATTGATCCGGACCGTGTAGGTGTGATTGCCATCGACCAGCGGAAAAATCGTCGCCGCTTCAGGAACGTTGCCACTGCTCGTGGATTGGTGGTCGGCCTGCTGGGTTCCGTCAGTTTGCGTGCAATTGTTCGGTGTGCAATCGGCCCGCGGAGTTCTAAAAATGTAGAGGTCGTAATCCGATTGGCCCGCGCCCGAATCGGTCCAGGTAAGCGTGACTTTTACACCTGCAAAGGGATGCGCAGCCGTGTAGCCCGCCGGCAGCGAGATCGTAAGGAGTCGATCGTCGCACGGAAACGCCAGGTCGTCGCAACGCGGCCCGGAATCGAGCTGACCCAGCCCGAGGGGCGATTGATTTGCTTGAAAGAACGGGCCGGCATCATACGTGACCACCGGGTTCGCAGCGGAGACGGTGGCGTTCCCACTGACAGCGGCAAAGCTGACCATTGCGAGCATGACTCCGCTCGCACATAAGGCGAGGGCGGCAAGAATGCGTGGATTAAAGATACCGGCTTGAGTCGTGGAGTTTCTGCGCATCGGGATTTCCTTTCGCTTACGGGGTTATTTCTTAGTTCGGAACCTGAGGGGCGGGTCGGATGCTAATTTTTGGTAAAGCGGGCGTCCGCAAGACCGACCGAAACCAAAGCACGAGGGAAACTCTGTTTCTACATGACTGAAATGTAATCCGTCGCCGGATGTTTTGGATCTCCCGTGGCATTGGTTCCGCGACAAGAAAATGCATTCCTCAGCCGAGATAAGAACGCTTCTGTCTTCTTGGCTACTTGGGGATGTTGTAGATCTCGACCAGCCCGATCCCAGTCGCGGCGCCTTTCCCGGCCAGAATGGCCGTATAAGGCCCCGGCGCAATCTCCGTGAGAATGACCGATTCACGATCATCGCCAGGTGCGAAGCCGATGGCTCGAATAGCTGCCTCCTGAGACTGCTGGGTCTGGTCGTCGATTTGCCAATTATCGTTCGAGGCGATCTTATCGCCATCGCCATTGTGCAATTCGAGCGTTGGATCCTGCAATGGCGCCGGCACGTTAGAGCCGCTCAGAGAAGGTCCGAGACCGCGGATAACCACCCGTGTGTTCGCGGCCTTGGCAGGGCCCGCGACGAAGCCGCCGATCATCACATTATTACCGGTTTGAACCAGTCCGCGGGAACTGATGTTCGCTAGCTGGGAAATCGGAGAGTCGAGATCGTACACTTCTATTATGGCGATGCCCGTACTGTTGTTCTTTCCGCGCAGAATGACGGTATAGCTTCCAGGGTTCAAGGTTCGGACAAGGGCGGATTCACGTTCGTCTGTCGGCGCCAGGCCGGTCCCCGCGACTTCCGCCTGCTGAGACTGCTGGGTCTGATCGTTGATCTTCCAGTTATCGTTCGTGCCGAGCACCGTATTTCGATCGTGCAATTCGAGCGTTGGATCCTGCATAGCCCCGGGCAGCGGTTGACCGCCCACCTTAATGGAGGGACCGATGGCCCGCATGATGACCGTTTTCGGCTGCGCGCCTGTGATAATAATTCCTCCGATGACGACATTGTCGCCCGTGAGGACTTGGGCGCGTGTCGAGATATTTTGCAGAATGGCGTTCACCTCGATCACAACCAGCGCCGGGTTAGTGCTTGTCAGACCGTTAGAATCCCTCACGGTCAACTGTGCCGTATAGATACCAGGGGCGTTGTAGGTATGTGAGGTAGTCGGTGAAGACTGCGTGACTGAAGGAGAACCATCGCCGAAATCAAAGGTATAAGATGCGATCGAATCGCCGGTGTCTGGATCCGTTGAGGCCGCGCCGTCGAAGTTAACGACCAACGGAGCAGGACCAGAATGGGGGGCCCCCGTCAATAAGGCGATGGGCGCTGTGTTAGGCGCTGGGCAAGGTAAATTCCCGACGATAGTATAGCTACCCGCGGGCGCGAGGCTGTCCGGCATATTATCGGGCGTAAAGCCACTGGTCTGAGGATTAGGGGGAACGGTGACGGTAATCCTCGTCAGGAAGCCAGTGAGGTTTTGGCCGGGCGCAGGATTGCCGATGGCGCTTCTGGGCACCACGATCCTGATCGTGCCGTCCGCGAGGAAGGTGCTGGCGGGATCGGCCGCGACAAAGGGTCCTGCAGTCGGTCCTACTTGAAAAATCGGCACGGTGGTGGCGCCGTCGAGGGGCGATGTCGTCATCCGTACGGTGTAGTTAACGGCGGGACTGCCGACGCTAAAGGTAACCGGCCAACGAGTATCCGGAGGCACCGTGGCGAGGCTTTCCACCTTGAGAGTGAAGACCACCTTGTTGGGCGCGAAAGCAATCGGTTCGGAGATCTGAAGGCTCCGCACATCCCAGGCGGGGTTCGAGGTTAGCCCTGTGGGGGTGACGATGTCGCAGCAGGGATCGGTCAGGATCGTTACACCCGACAGTTTGCATGGAGTTTCCACCACGACCGTGACGACTGGCGGGTGGAACGCTCCGCAAGATGGTCCCACACCCAAGGCGTTCTGCGCCGTGACGATGTAGAAGTTCTGGATCGCGGGGTTATAGGTCGTGTCGCTGTAGTTGTTCTTGGTCCCTGGTATAGTGGCGATCAGCGTGAAGGGGCCGGTGGCTGATGGGCCGCGGGAAATTCTGTAGGCTGTAAGCGGCGAACCGCCGTCGTCCGGCGTTGGCCACGATAACTTGGCTTCCGTGTTATTGCTATTGGCGCTACCTGAAATCAATGGGGCGCCTGGAAGCGTCGGTTCAGTCGGATCGTTCGCTGCAAACATTCGTTTGCCGCCGGTCTGGCGCGCGATGGTGCCTTTGGCCGTGTAGTCATTGGGGCCGCCGTTGATACAGGTGGGCGTGACGCAGCCGTCGGTGTAACCGATGACCACGCGGCCCTCTTTGTCGATGGTCGCATCGAAAAAGTCGAGGTGGTTGCGGCAAGTTCCGCTTCCGCAGATTCCGCCCCGCTGGATTGGATCGCCCGGCGTGACGTTCTGTGTGGTCCAGGTCACGCCGCCGTCGTAGGTGGTTGCCACGTAGAGATACCACGCGCCGGGGAAGCCCGGTGTATTCCAGTCACTGCCATCAGTCACAGTGCCATAGAAGGCAAAGGCTGCGCGATTGGGATCGCCAGCTACGACCGCGGCAAATCCTGTATTCACGATTGGCCCGCCGTCGATGACCGTGGCCCCAACATCAAAGGGAGCTGACCAGGTCAAGCCTTTGTCATGCGACACGGCGATGCGCGGATGACCGTCACCCGACTGAAATCCCTCATAAATTGTCTTGCTGTCGTTGGCCACTGCCACCGATCCGTCGTGGTTGCTCTTGGTAGTCGATCCGGGAATTTTCCGAATGCTCCACGTAATACCATTATCGCCGGACACGATGACGGCTTGATTGCCATCCGCGTGGCCTACCGGATCGGCCGTGCCGCCGCACGCGTTGTTAGGCACGTAAACGGTCCCGTCGGGCGCGACTTTGATATGACCATGCAAGCCACCGCAGTCGGCAGTTGTAAACATGACTGTCGCAGGACCGAAGGTGAGTCCGCCGTCATCGCTGCGTCCACACCGGGCATCCGCGACGCTTTGCGAGGCATAGTAGACCGCCTTCGGATAGATCGGGGTGCCACCTGTAAGAGGCGGCGCGAATGGGCCCCCGCCGATCGTCTGGTGGTCAACATCCGATGGGAGACTTGATCCTTCACTCGGTATGAACGAGTCGCCGTCGTTATCGGTAATATCGGTGGTGCTACCCGCCGGCGTGAGTCCCTCGAGTTGCGACACGAAGGTACGGCCAGTCTCATGATCGGTGAAAAGAATCGGGTCGCCGGCAGCTCGGGGAGTGCTCGCCGTCAAAAGTGGCTTCGCCTCCCAAAATGCGCCTGCAGGCGAGGAGCAGTCATTGAAAGTGGTTCTTGCCAGAGAGGGCGAAAATCCACCGAAAAGCAAGGCGGTGCCGCCATTCGGAATGGTGAACAGACTGTTGCTGAATGTCTTTTCACTCTTCCAATTAGAACCAATGGATGGCTCTCCCACGCTGTTAGCAATGCCCGGGGGCGCCTGGTAATTAAAAAATCTTGGCACGTTAGGCCCCGAGCCGCCGACGCCTGGGCTGGGAACGAAAGGGGAACCCGGCACCAATTCTATTGTCACCGTGACCGTCTCGCCAGTCGGCGTGTACGGCACGACCTTCACGGTGTATGTTTGACTGCCATCCAGCACGGGCCTGATGTTCGCGACCTCAGGGTTTTTGCTGCTAGCCGATTGGTGATCGGCCGCCTTGCTCCCGCTGGTGTTGATGACGGTCCCTTTGTAGATGTAAAGGTCGTAGTCGGATTGGCCGCTGCCGGCATCCGTCCACTTCAGCGTAATCTTGGCTGCGGCGTTTGGATGAGCGGCGCGGTAACCGGCGGGCAGCGTGATCGTCAACGCGAAATCATCGCAGGGCTGCGAGGGATTGTTGCATTCGGGGCCAGCATCCAGGCCCTCTGGCAACGGCGTGTGATTCGCCACGTAAAAAGGCCCGGCTGTATAAGTCAGGATGCCGGACGTGTCCGTGAGAGTTCCGCTCGCCGGGGTTGCGGCAAAACTCAGAGCAGCCAGCCAGGCGCCAGCGGCACAAAGAAGAAGCGAAGCAAGAACGCGTGGATTAAAGATACCGGATTGGGTCGTGGCGTTTTTGCGCATAGAGATATCCTTCGGCGTTAAGGGCGTTATCATAAGTTCGGAACGCGAGGGACCGACCGGATGCTAATTTTTGGGTGAGGCGGGCGTCCGCAAGGCCGATCGAAACTAAAGCACGAGGGAGACTCGGAGTTTCCATGACCGAAATGTAATCTGCTGCCGGCGGCCGCATCGATCTCCAGACTCGGTCGCGCGGTATGTTTTCCGGCTCGGCTCAGACCGTATCCGCGCAAAACAATCTGTTCCAATCGGCTTTCTGTTTCTGCTAAACAGAGAGGATGGCTTCCACTTCACTTTGGCCGCGTTTTCAAAAGTATTTTCTCCGTTACGACGATCTCGATTTCTCGATCGACATCAGCCATATGCGTTTCCCGGACGGGTTCTTCCAAAAAATGCAGCCGCTCGTGGACAAAGCCCTGGCCGCGATGCGCGACCTCGAAGCCGGCGCCATTGCCAATCCGGACGAAGGGCGAATGGTCGGCCATTATTGGCTGCGCGATCCGCAACTTGCGCCTACCGCCGAGCTCCGGACCGGCATTGAGGAAACGAACGCACGAATCAAGGCATTCGCGGCCGATGTGCACGCCGGGAAAATCGCGCCGCAGAAAAGCGAAAAATTCGGGCACGTTCTTCTGATCGGGATCGGCGGGTCGGCGCTCGGGCCGCAGTTCATTGCCGATGCCCTCGGCCAGGCGAGCGATCCGCTCGATATCTATTTTCTCGATAACACGGACCCCGATGGGTTTGATCGCGTCTTCAACCGGATCGGCGATCACCTTGCGCACACGCTCACAGTCGTCATCTCGAAATCCGGCGGAACAAAAGAGACGCGCAACGGAATGCTCGAGACCGCCGCGCGTTACGAACAAGCCGGCCTCGACTTTGCGAAACATGCGGTCGCCGTGACCGGCGTCGGCAGCGAGCTGGACAAATATGCCGAGAAAAATGGTTGGCTGACCCGTTTTCCGATGCACGATTGGGTCGGCGGGCGCACTTCCATCATGAGCGCGGTCGGTCTCGTCCCGGCGGCGCTGGAAGGATTCGACATCGCTGACTTTCTGGCCGGCGCCGCAGCCATGGACTCGAAAACGCGCGCGCCAGACGCGATGCAAAACGCGGCGATGCTTCTCGCGCTGATGTGGCATTACGCCGGCAACGGCCGCGGCCAGAAAGATATGGTCATCCTGCCTTATAAAGATCGGCTCATGTTGTTCAGCAAGTATCTCCAGCAACTGGTGATGGAGTCGTTAGGCAAAGAGAAGGATCTGGACGGCAACGTGGTCCACCAGGGAATCGCGGTTTACGGAAACAAGGGATCGACCGACCAGCATGCTTATGTGCAGCAACTGCGGGACGGCGTTCTGAATTTTTTCGTTACCTTCGTCGAGGTGCGAAAAGACCGGTCGAAAGGCCGCTTTGAAGTCGAGGAAGGCGTGACGAGCGGCGATTATTTGCAGGGATTTTTGCGCGGAACCCGCTCGGCTTTGTATGAGAGCGGGCGCGAATCGATCACGATCACGATCCCGGAAGTGACCGCGTTTTATGTCGGCGCGTTGATCGCCCTTTACGAACGCGCGGTCGGCTTCTACGCGACCCTGGTTAACATCAACGCCTATCACCAGCCGGGTGTGGAAGCCGGGAAGAAAGCGGCGACGCGAGTGCTCGATTTACAGAGCCGGGTGCAGAAACTTCTCGGAGCCGGATCAAAAAAGACGCCGGAAGAAATCGCCCGTGCGCTGGACGCGGATCCGGAGGATGTCTTCCATATTCTGCGTCATCTCGAGGCAAACGGCCCGACACGTTAACTTCATGGCTCCATCCGGCGAATCAAATTCAACTCCGAGCTCCGAGATCCAGATCCCGTTGCCGGATGTAGTGAAATTTGTCCGGCAACTGGCCCACGATCTTCGCAACCATCTGAATGCCGCGGAGCTGCAATCCGCTTACCTCGCCGAGATCGTGGACGATGCGGAGTCGAAAGAGGAGATCAAGCGTCTGCGCAAAATGATCAGCGAGATCGGCGCCAATCTGCAAAGCGTTACGACCGCCTTGAGCACGCCGAAGCTGACCGAAATGTCCTACGCCGCCGCGGATTTCATCGGCGATCTCCGGCAGAAGCTCGCCACCGATTACGCGGATCAAAACGCGAAAGTGCGATGGGACATCGAGGTCGGCAGCGCAACCCTGAACATCGATCCCCAACTATTGCTCCCCGCGCTGATCGAGCTCTTCGCGAACGCTTTTCGCCATGATCCGGGCGAAGGCGCCATTTCCGCCGCCGGCCGAATCGAAAATGATCGCTTTGTTTTCACCATCCACGAACCGAAGCAGAAGTTCGAAGGTTCTACCGAAAACTGGGGTCGGGAACCGTTGCGGTCGATCCGGCAGGGCCATTACGGTCTGGGTCTTCACCGTGCACGAGGGGTCATCGAAGCGCACCGGGGCGAGCTGGACACACGCTACGACAATGGCGCATCCCGCCTGATCACGAAGGTAACGCTCCCGTTGGCTCCGCCGGATTAAAAGGCCGGCGAAGGAGCCGGCTGCGTTTTCCGGTGAATGAAAAGAGGCGTGCGCACGTCGATTGCTCTTCCTGAATGAGCCTCTCCGCACGACAATGAGTTCCCACCACCATGGCCGCTGAGAACCGACGCATTCTGATCATCGACGATGAGCGGCCCATTCTGCTCACCCTCGAAGCGCTTCTCGGCAGGCACGGTTACCAAACCGAAACCGCGGCGACGGCGTCATACGGGTTGCGCGTGCTGAAGGAGAAACCGCCTGCTGTCCTTTTGCTCGATCTGCAATTGCCGGATGCGGACGGCCTCGAGATGCTCGCGCAGATCAAGGACGAGCATCCCGAAACGCAAGTGATCATTCTGACCGCGCACGATTCGTTGAACAATGCGATCGAGTCGATCAAACGGGGCGCTTATCATTTCATCAGCAAGCCGTATGCGCCGGAGGAATTGCTCAGCCTGATCGAGAAAGCGCTCGAAAAACAGTCGCTCCTCCGCGAGACCGAGCAGCTCCGGCAAAAAACGCAGCAACTGGAAAAGCGGCTCGAAATTGCCGAGACCCGGCTCGCTCCGGTAGTCAACAGCAAGGCGATGCAGGAGATCCAGGAATTGGTCGAGGCGATGGCGCCTTCGGAGGCGAACGTTTTGATCACGGGTGAAAGCGGCGTGGGCAAGGAAGTGATCGCCAACTTCATCCATACGCGGAGCCGCCGGGCCGAGAAGCCGATGGTGAAATTAAACTGCGCCGCCTTTCCACAGGCGATGATCGAGTCGGAATTGTTCGGTTACGTGAAAGGAGCGTTCACCGGCGCCATGAACGATTTTTCCGGCATGATCGCGGCGGCGGCTGGGAGCACTCTCTTCCTCGACGAGATCTCCGAAATGCCGCCGGAACTCCAAACCCGTTTTCTCCGGGTCTTGCAGGAACGCGAATATCGTCCACTCGGCAGCACGAAAACCCTCAAGGCCGATTTCCGGGTGATCGCCGCCACGAACCGCCCGATCTCGAGCGCGCTCGCGGAAAACCGGTTGCGCGCTGATCTATATTACCGGCTCAACACTTTCCAGATCGAGATCCCGCCGCTGCGCGAACGGAAGGAAGATATTCCCCCGCTCGTCTCCACCTTTCTGAAAAGATTCGCGCGAGAGCTTGGCAAACCGGAACCCGCGATCGCGCCCGAAGCATTTCAAAAACTGCTCGACTACGCATGGCCCGGGAACGTGCGCGAATTGCAAAACGCGCTCGAGTACGCCGTGGTCCTGGCCCGGAAGGACATGATCAGCGTGAAAGAATTGCCCGCGGAAGTGCAGTTGCCGGCCGCGCTTCAGCAGAGCGAGCGCAATACCAACGGCGCCGGCGGCGTCCAGAACCTCGACGATCTCGAACGCAACGCCATCATCCAGGCGCTGGCCCAGTGCCACGGGAACAAGAAGAAGGCCGCACAAGTCCTCGGCATCCAGCGCCCGACGCTTTACAACAAGATGAAGCGCTACGCGATCGAGCTCTGATTATTTCAGATTGTAGATTTCAGATTAGGCGGAGTCCCGTCGCCAATCGACAATCTGCAATCTGAAATCTACAATCCAAGGTGCCCGCTTCTCGCCATCTCGGAAAAGTTCTGGCGCATGCCGAGCGTGAACTCGCGTCGGCCCGGACCATGCGGCCGGCGGAATCGCTTCCGCTCTACAAGAAGTTTCTGAAAATCGAGGAGCATCGCCTCCGGCTGCGGCATCAATACGGCGGCAGCGGCCGCGAAATCTGCGGTCTTCGCGTCGAGCTGATCGACGTTCTCTTGCGCCATATCTTTTCGTCGACGGCGAAGCTGCCGGAGCACGGAAAAACTGCGTCGCCCCCTCCCCTCACCGTGATCGCGCTCGGCGGTTACGGTCGCAAGGAACTCAATCCATTCAGCGATGTGGACATCATGTTTCTCCACGATCAAAACGGCGCGGAGATTTCGCCGGATGCGGCGCGAGTCGTCGAACAAATCCTTTATTTGCTTTGGGACATCGGATTCAAGGTGGGCCACTCCACTCGCTCGATTGCGGAAGCGATTGGCCTCGCGAACACCGACATGCTCACGAAAACGGCGATGCTCGAATCGCGCCATCTCGCCGGCGATGAAGCGCTGGCGCTGCGCTTTCGGAAGGCGTTTCGAGACCATTGTGTGCGGGGTTACGAACGCCAATACGTCGAGCTGCGCATGCAAGATCAGGCAACGAGGCACGCGAAATTTGGCGACAGCGTTTACGTGCAGGAGCCGCATCTGAAGAGCGGCTGCGGCGGGTTGCGCGATTATCAAAATCTTCTTTGGATGACCTTCTTCAAGGAAGGCGCGCTCACCACCACTCATCTCGTCGGCAAGGATTGGCTGAGCGAGGCCGATCGGCGCCGGATCGAGGCAGCTTATGATTTTCTTCTGCGTCTGCGCACCGATCTTCATTACGCGACCGGTCGCGCCACCGACACCGTGCATTTCACCCTCCAGGACCAGATCGCGCAGCGGCTCGGTTACCCACAAAAGCGCGGCTCCCTCCGCAACGAAGCGCTGATGAAGGATTACTATGGGCACACCCGAAATATTTTTCGCGTGACCGAGCGGATCACGGAACAATTCGCGAGCGGCCGGTCGTCGCGGACGACGCGCTCGCTCTTCAGCTTTCTGCCCCGCCTGAAAACGGCGGAAGAAAAGCTGGGACTCTTTCGCATTCGCCAGGGCCAGCTCTTTGCGCAACAGCAGGATGTCTTTGAAAAAAATCCCGAAGCGATGATGCAGGTGTTTCAGTTGGCCCAGGAACGGCAGCTCGATCTCAGCCCGGACCTGTCGGATCTCTTCACCAGAAATCTCGGCCTGGTCACCGGCACATTTCGAAACGCGCGGGCGCCGCAGCAAACATTCAAGAGTGTTGTTTCCCGCAAGGGCAAAGTTGGCCGGATCCTGCGGATGATGCACCGGGTCGATTTTCTCGGGCGATACATGCCGGAGTTCGGCCAGCTCACCTGCCTGGTGCAGCATGAATTTTTCCATCGTTACACGGCGGACGAACACACCCTGGTCTGCATCGACAAACTTGATCAGGTGATGCAAACCGAGGACCCAAAGCTGAGATCCTACCGCGCGTTATTTGAAAAATTGGAGAACCCGTTTGTTCTCTATCTCGCCCTTCTCTTGCACGATACCGGACGTGCGGTCGGCGCGCGTCCGCACTCCGAAGCGAGCGCGCTTTTTGCTCAAGGCGCGGCGGTGCGGCTTCGGCTTTCGGCGGCGGAACGGCGCTCGCTTGTCCTGCTCGTCGATCATCACCTCACGCTTTCGAACATGGCGCAGCAGAGAAATCTGGACGACCCGGAAACCGCGGTAGAGTTCGCGCGCATCGTCCGGGACCAGAAAAATCTTGATGCCTTGATGCTGCTGACGCTTGCCGACGGCCAGGGCACGAGCGCGGATGCGTGGTCGGATTGGAAGGAAACGCTCGTCTGGTCGTTGTATCACTCGACTTCGCAATACTTGTCCGACCAGGAAGCCTTTTACGAGCAGAACAAGATCGAGCGCGAGCAACTGCAAGCGAGCGTGACGCAGAATCTGGGCAGCGAATACGCGGAAGAGGTCGAGGCCCATTTCGAAGTGATGCCGGACAATTATTTCCGCGCGTTCGCCGTGGATGAAATCGTGGCGCATCTGAAACTATTCCGGCGATTTTTGCAGAACCTCTACGTGCGCGACGAGCCACCGCTCGCGCCGGCGGTCTCGTGGCAGGCATTCCCCGAGCAAGGTCATAGCATCGCTTCCTTCTGCGCTTGGGACGGGCAGGAACTCCTCGCCAAAATCGCAGGTTCGCTAGCAGTAGTTCCGCTGAACATTCTCAGCGCGGATATCTACACGCGCGGTGACAACGTGGTCGTCGATATCTTTCGCGTCTGCGACGCCAGGTTTCGCGCGGTAACGGACGAGCACGACCAGGCGCTGGTCGAATCGACCCTGCGCGCGTCGCTCGCGGATGAGAATTTTGATTTCGCTCCATTGCTCGAGCAGGCCCGGCGCCGAATCGCAAAGCGCAGCGGCCATGGTCTCGATTTTCCCACGCGCATCTCGGTCGAAAACAAGGCGCATCCGACCTATACCCTCATTCAGATTCAAACGCCCGACCGGCTTGGTTTGCTTTATGAGCTCCTCTCGGCTTTTGGCGAGGAACGCGTTTCCATCGCGCTTTCTCGCATCAGCACTGAGAAGGGCGCCGCCATCGATACCTTTTATGTCGCCGATCGCGCGACGCGCGGAAAGATCACCGATCCATCGCGGATCGCCGCCTTGCAGCAACACTTGCAGCGCGCCGCCCTCGGCCGGCCGCGCGATTAATCGGAAATGAAATCGAGCTAGCCGCATCGGCCTTTGCGCCTAGTTTCTCCGACTCCATGAATGTTCTCATCCTCGCCGCCGGTTACGCCACGCGGCTCTATCCCCTCACCTTGCACAAAGCGAAACCGCTCCTCGAGGTCGCCGGAAAACCGATGATCGATTGGGTCCTCGATAATCTCGCGGCCGTCCCCGGTCTCGAGACGGTTTATGTTGTGACGAACAGCAAGTTTGTAAAAGATTTTCAGGCGTGGGCCGAGGGTTATCGCAAAAAAAAATCCGGCTTCGCCATCAAGATTATCGACGACGGTTCGACCGACGATTCGGACAAGCTCGGCGCGATTGGCGACATTGTTCTTGTCATCACTCGGGAAGATTTGGCGAAGAACGATCTCATTGTGGTCGCGGGCGACAATCTCTTTAGCGAGCCGCTGCTCGATTTCGCGCGGGAAGCAAAGAAGTCCGAAGCGACCCTGGCGACGTACGACGTGGGCGATCTCGAAGCGATCAAGAAATACAGCAGCATCACGATCGACTCTTCCGGCGTCATTACCCAATTCGAAGAAAAGCCGCCCGAGCCGAAGAACACGCTGGCCGGGATCGCGCTCTATTATTTTTCGCGCGAGATCGTGCCGCTCTTCACCACCTATCTCGCCGCCGGAAATAATCCGGACCAGCCGGGCCGGTTTATCCAGTGGCTTTACCAACGCAAACCGGTGAAGGCGTATCAGATTAAGGGGACCTGGTTCGACATCGGCAGCAAAGAGACGCTGGAAGAAGCGAACCAGATTTTTGCGCAGTTCGCGCGGTGAATTCTGAATGTAGAGGCGCTTGTTCCAAGCCCCAGTCGCGTT
>JBEEHU010000014.1:0-5382 GCA_041167565.1 Verrucomicrobiota bacterium
CTGCGCGCGCACGAGAGTGGCGAGCGCGAGCGGCTGGCCGCGATGGAGTTCGAACGCGCGAAGAATGTCTCGAATTTCCTTCATTGTGTCAGGGCCCCAAGGAGCGGCGGTTTCCAAACCGCCGTGGGCGATCTTGAGATCGCCCTTCCTTGCCGTCAAATCAGTTTATCTGGCGTGATGGGCAAATCGCGGACGCGTTTTCCCGTCGCGTGATAAACCGCGTTCGCGATCGCGGCGGCGATGCCGGTAATCCCAATCTCCCCCATACCCCTTGCGCCAATCGGGTTGAATGCAAAGTCCGGTTCGCCGACGAACGAGACATCGATCTCGGGCACGTCCGCATTAGTCGGCACATGGTAGTCGGCGAGGTTGCGGATGACCGGCAGGCCCGTCGCGGGATCGTAGGACGTTTCTTCCGTCAACGCCATGCCGAGGCCCATGGTCACGCCGCCCAGGATCTGGCTCCGCGCCGTTTTCGCGCTGACGACGCGCCCGCAATTCATCACGCTGACCACGCGCGTCACCTGCACCCGCGGCAGCAGCGGATCGATTTTCACCTCGCAGAAATGCGCACCCCACGATTGGAACGCCTGCTTTTTGTTTTCTTCCGGCGGCTTCTGTTCGCTCTGCACTTCGATCGAATCTTTCCCGGCGCGTTTGAGAATGTCGGCGTAGACGTCGGACTTAGCGTTGTCGCCTTTCAAACCGAGGCGACCTTCCGCGACCATGGCGATGTCCTCGAGCTTCGCATTGTAGAGCGGCGATTTCGCATCTTTGACCGCCAGCTCGGCGAGCGCTTTGTGCGTGAGGACGGCCGCTTCATGAATCGCCGTGCCGACCGTACCGGTCGAGTTTGAGCCGCCCGCAACCGGGCCAAATGGGAAATCGGATTTGCCGAGCTCGAACGTGATATTCTCGAATGGCAGGCCGAGTTGCTCGGACGAAATCTGGGTGAACGCGGTGTAAGCGCCGGTGCCGAGATCATGTGTCGCGCACTGCACGGTCGCGGTATTGTCGGCGCGCAAAATCACCTTGGCCGCTGCGCTCATTTTGTGCGCCGGATAAGTCGCCGTCGCCATTCCCCAGCCGACGAGGAGATCGCCGTCCCGCATTGAGCGCGGCTCGGGATTTCGTTTGGCCCACCCGAACTTTTCGGCGCCGAGCTGATACGCTTCCTTGAGATGCTTGGCGCTGAAGGGAACGTTTTTTGTCGGATGATTGTCCGCGTGATTCGCCAGCCGAAATGCGACCGGATCCATCTTCAACGCGATCGCCAGCTCATCCATCGCGCATTCGAGCGCGTAAGTTCCGGGGCATTCACCGGGCGCGCGCATGAAGGTGGGCGTCGAGACATTCACCGGATATACCGTTTCCTCGACCCGGATCGATGGACTCTCGTACATCAGCCCGGTCGAACGCGCGCCGCATGATTCCGTAAACTGACCGACCGGCGACGTCAGCGTCTCGCTGACATGCTGCATCGCCTGCAATTTTCCGTCGCGCGTCGCGGCCAGCGACAAAGTCTGCCGCGTCGGCGTGCGATGACCTGTGCCAACAAACATGTTCCGGCGCGTGACGTGCAATTTCACAGGTACACCCGTCACTTTCGCGCCCATCGCCGCGAGCAGGATATGCATCCAGACTGCGCCTTTGCATCCGAACGCTCCGCCGACAAATGGACAAATAATCCGGACATTCTCCAGCTCGAGCCCGAACGCGCGCGAGAGCACATTCTGCACGCCTTTTACGAATTGGGTCGCATCGTAGAGAGTCAATTTCTGGTCGCCTTCCCAAACCGCGATCGTGCCCGACATCTCGATCGGGTTGTGCGTTTCCGTTGGCGTGATGTAGGTCTGCTCGATCTTCACGAGGTTGGTGTCTTTCAGCGCTTTTTCGACGTCGCCCTTCGTGATCTGCATCTTCTCGTCCCGATTCATCTTCGGCTTCTCCGCCTTTTTCACGGCGGCTTCCATCGTGAGGAGCGGCTCTTCGGGCGCGTAACTCACCTTCACCAATGAAGCGGCATGGCGCGCCTGTTCGATCGTCTCCGCGACGACGAGCGCGACGTACTGCCCCGCGTAATGCACGCCATCGTCACTGAGCGGAAAGCGCTCTTCATTCCGGATGCCGCCACCGCCACCGCGCTCTTCTTTTTTCGGTGCGGTCTTGAACTTCGGCATGTTCAGGTGCGTCAGGATGGCGAGCACACCGGGAACTGCCTGCGCCGCCCGGGTATCGATCGCGGTGATTTTCCCTCGCGCGATATTGCTTTCCACGGTCCATCCGTGCGCGCATTTCGGCACTTCAAACTCGACCGAATATTTCGCCGCGCCGGTGACCTTAAGCCGGCCATCCACCCGGTTTCGCGCTGGTCCTATTGTCGCCGCGCTCATGGCTGGATTCTCGTTCTGGGTAGCGCGCGCGTCTCGCGCGTTGGCGACGGCGTCTCGCCGTCGCGAACTTTTCTGGAAAGATTGTTTCGGCGAGACGCCGAAACCAACACGCGAGACGCGTGCGCTACCCAGATTGGAGAATTCGCGTCCCTCATGCCATCCCCGCTACGGTAAAGAGAGCGCGCACAATGCTGCGCTTCGCCAACTCGATTTTGAATTTGTTGTGCGCGTAACCTTTCGCCGCCGCGAGCTCGGCTTCCGCGGCGGCGCGGAATGTCTTTTCGTCCGCGTCCTTGCCGATCAATTCCTTTTCGGTTTTCTGCGCGCGCCACGGTTTGTGCGCCACCCCACCGAGCGCGACGCGCGCGGCTGTAATTTTCTTGTCCGTGCCGATCTCGAGCACAGCGGCCACGCTCACGATCGCAAACGCGTAGCTCGCGCGATCCCGCACCTTCAAATAATGAGAGCGCGTGGCGAACGGGATCGTCGGCAGATCAACCGCCGTGATCAATTCGTCGGCCTGCAAATTCGTATCGACGTTCGGCGTCGTACCGGGCAACCGATGAAAGTCAGCGATCGGAATTTCGCGTTCGCCCTTGGGTCCCTGAACGCGCACGACGGCATCGAGCGCGGCGAGCGCGACGTTCATGTCGCTCGGGTTCGTGGCGATGCATTGGTCGCTCTGCCCGAGGATCGCATGGATGCGATTGTAGCCTTCGAGGGCGCCGCAACCGCTGCCGGGATTCCGTTTGTTGCACTTCGGAAATGCCGGGTCGTAAAAATAATAGCAGCGGGTCCGCTGCATGAGATTGCCGCCGACCGTCGCCATGTTGCGCAGTTGCGGACTTGCGCCGGCCAGAAACGCCTGGCTCAGGACCGGGTAACGCTGCTGGATGAGCGGATGTGCCGCGACATCGGAATTCCGCGCCAGCGCGCCGATCCGGACACCTTTTCCGTCCGGCAATTCTTCCACCTGCGCGAGCGGAAGGCGATTGATGTCGATCAATTGCGCGGGCATTTCGACGCCCATCTTCATCAGATCGATCAGGTTCGTGCCGCCGCCGAGAAATTTTGTGTTCGGTTTCGCGGCAATCGCAGCCACCGCTTGAGAGGCGTCGCTCGTGCGCGTGTACGTAAAAGGGTTCACGCGGTTTTTCCCTGCGCCTCTTTGACCGCGGCGACGATGTTGGGATACGCGCCGCAACGGCAAAGATTGCCGCTCATCCACTCGCGAATTTCGTTGTCGGATTTTGCATGGCCTTCCGCGATGCATGCCACCGCCGAACAGATCTGCCCTGGCGTGCAGTAGCCGCATTGAAATCCGTCGTGTTCGAGGAAAGCCGCCTGCACCGGATGCAACTCGTCGCCTTTGGCGAGACCTTCAATGGTCGTGATCTCTTCGCCGTCGTGCATGACGGCAAGAGTCAGGCAGGAGTTAACCCGGCGGCCGTTCACCAGCACGGTGCACGCGCCGCACTGGCCGTGATCGCAACCCTTCTTCGATCCCGTCAGATGCAAATGTTCCCGGAGCGTGTCGAGCAACGTCGTCCGCGGATCGACGTCGAGCGTGTAATCCTTCCCATTGATCTTGAGCTGGAGCGGCACCGCGCTTGCACTCGCGCCGCCCGCTGGGCTGGCAGCGGTTTCCGCTGCCTGGACCGCCCCGATTCCCAGCAACGTCGGTCCGAGTGTGATCGCTGCGCTAGTCCCCGCGACCTGCTTCAAAAAAGCCCGTCGCGTTTCCGGACTGCCGAAAATCAGGAACTCATCCAGGCCGCCGGTGGGATCGATCGCCGACAGTTCATCCGGATCCAGCGACTCGAGATCTTCGTTGCTCATCCCTTTGTAGAATCGTTCTCCGTCCTCGGGACGGATGCTCAGAAACGATTGCACGGTTTTTCGCTGGAAGAACATCCCTCTTTTGGGGGATACGCTCCCTGGTTTGCGGCAACGCGAACTTCAAAACGTTTTCGCTTTTCGGCGGGACCGCTGCCTAGATTGAGTGCGATGAAGAGTTTCCTGGCCGATCTCCGATTCGGTTTGCGGATGTTGCGCAAATCGCCGGGGTTCGCGCTCACGGTTATCGCCGTCCTCGCTCTGGGCATTGGGGCTAACGCCGCGGTCTTCAGCGTGGTCGATGCGGTCCTGCTTCGTTCGCTTCCGCTGCGCGATCCGGAACGCGTCGTCATGCTCTGGGAAAAAAATCCGGCACTCGGCGGGTCCATCGCCGAGCGGCTTCCGGTTGCCTACACGAACTTTCTCGAGTGGGTTCGGCAGGCGACGCAGTTCGAAGCGATCGGCGGATTTGAAGACGCGAATTTCAATTTGAGTGGACCCGAACCGGAGCGGATCGAGGGCGCGCGCGCGTCGGCGAATATCTTCACCCTCTTCGGAGTAAAGCCGGCGCTCGGGGCCGGTTTCGATTCGGCTGCGAACGATCCGAGCAAAAGCCATGTCGCGGTTCTGACCGACGCCTTTTTCAAAAGCCATTTCGGCGGCCAGCGACACGCGCTCGGTCAAACGCTGACCTTGAACGACGTCGTTTACACCATCGTCGGTGTGCTTCCGCCGGATTTTCATTTGCCGGCCGCTCGTGAAGGGCAGGATCAGCATTCGCCGAAGCTCTGGGTGCCCTATGACGCTTCCGCGACGCAGAACCCCGTCGAAGCGAACCGCCGCAAGATGCAGGTTTACGGCCGGCTGCGCGACGGCGTTTCTCTCGAACAAGCGCGCGCGGAGATGAACGCGATCGCCCAGCGCCTCGCGGAACAGGACCCGACCCAGAACGCCGGTTTTGGCATCAACGTCTTTCCGGTCTCGATCGAAAACCTCGGCCAGGATTTGCGACGCAATTTGCTCGTTATGCTCGCCGCGGTTGGTTTCGTTTTGCTGATCGGCTGCGCGAATATCGCGAACCTGATGCTGACGCGCGCCGCCGCGCGGCAAAAAGAAATGGCAATCCGAAAAGCGCTCGGCGCCGGTCGCGGCC
>JBEEHU010000015.1:0-70880 GCA_041167565.1 Verrucomicrobiota bacterium
CGCGACCATCACAGTTGGTATTCACATCGTCTCAGCCGCGACATGGGCGTCAACGTTTACGGCCATTACGGCATGCCCATTCTCGCCTTCCCCACCAGCATGGGCGACGAGCATGAACAGGAAGGCCAGGGGATGGTCCGCACCCTCGGCCCATATATCGAGGAAGGGCGGATCCGATTCTTCTCCATCAACGGAGTCCAGAGTGATTCCTTCAGCAACAAAGGAGCGCACCCTTTCCATCGGAGCTGGCTCCAGGCGCAATACGACGATTATGTGGCGAGCGAAGTCTTCCCCTTCATCGACTCCGTTTGCCAAACGCCCGGCATTCCGATCACCACCTACGGCGCCTCGCTCGGCGCCTATCACGCGGCCAACACCCTCTTCAAGCATCCCAACCGCGTGAAGCGCTGCTACGCGCTCTCCGGCGTTTACGATTTGCGGGATTCCATGGACGGGATGTATGACGACAACTTCTACTTCAATAACCCGGTCGACTACATGGCGAACCAGAACGATCCCTGGTTTCTCCACCAGTTAGCGAGCTGCGACATCCACCTCGCTACTGGCAACGGCCCCTGGGAAGTGCCCGGCCCGACCTACCAAATGTCCGCCGTGCTCGCCAGCCGGGGGATTGCTCATCATCTCGACGATTGGGGCCCGAAGGGCGGACACGAATGGCCCTATTGGCATCACCAGATGTGGGAGTACGTCGGCGCGCACTTCTAGGTCACTGTAGCCGCGGCGCTGTCTCGCCGCGTTCCGGCATTTGTAGGGCAGGCGCATCGCCTGCCACCAAATCCCGGCAACCGGAGCGGTCGCCCTACAATTGATGCGGCCGGGAACCGCGAATCGACGCCCATCCTCGCGAATTCGGGCAATCGAAATTGGCGTTCATTCGCGCTTTCGGCGTTTCTCATCTGGCGGCCGCGCCCGCTCTAATCGATGTTTGCCCATGCCGAACGTACCTGGTCTGCGCAGTTGCTACGATAAAGTCGGGCGCCTCATTTATTTCGGGCGGATGCTGGATAAAATCCGCCTCCACGCCGCTGGCCAACTCCCGCCCCCTTACGCCGAGTACCTGGGCGACGCGCAATTCTTCACTCTCGACGGACGCTGCTGCCGTTTTCTCGGTGTCTCCTACTCCGAGATCAAGCGTCGCGCGCTCGACAGCGAGAACGATGAAGCGGTGCTGATGTGGGCGCACGTCCACGGCACGCCGCGCACCGACGAAGAATGCCATGTCTGGAACCGCTTCATCGCCAAACTGGGTTGGCGCGACGAACGCAGCCACGTCCTCCCCCAGCGCATTCAGGAAAGCGGTCTCACCGGCAAACTGATCGAAACCCTGATCGACCACATCGAATTCGATGAAGGCCGGGACCCCGTGACCGAGCGGGCTTGGGACAAAATCTAGGCTCCAAAGAGTCCGCCATTCTGCCGTATTGCTTGGACCGCCTTCTTGGCGGGAATTAACCTTCCCAAACTCGTCACATGTCACTCGTCACACGTCACTGCTTCTTGCCTTTTCCTTTCATCGCGTCACGCGCGGCTTGATACCCGGCGACGTACTCTTTCACGGGGAGCCGGGCCACGGTGCTCTCAACCACATCCAGCGCGAGCTCCGGCAACGTCTTGAAACGGAGACAGCCCTGGCCCATGTCCAGTTTCTTGCCGCTCTTGCCGTATTGCGTGGTGAACCACTCCCGCAACGCCGGTTGCCCGTAGAAACAAATCATGTGCAACGCCATGTATCCTTTCTTCGAAGCCACGCTGATGAGCGGTAACGGTTCTTTTTTGTTGCCCCCATAGCCGGCGGGGTAGGTGGACAGCGGAACGAACCAGCTGATCATGCCGAACTGGATGCCTTCCTTGTATCCCGGTGGCAGGACCCGGTTGATTCCCCGGCGAACTTCGTTCAACGCCTCCCGGCGATCCGCGGGGAGCGCGGCCAGATACTCAGTCACGGTGGATGCTGGCATGGGGCAAGTCTACCATGAGGCCTCTTGCCGGAGCAACCGCAACGTCCGGCGGCACTCGAGGGGTCAGAGCTTCGTTCGTCACAAATTGTCAATAGTAAGCTCTGACCACTCCTCGCCTCTCATCCCCGCGCATGGATAGGCGTCGCGGCGACCTCTTCATTCTTGACTCTTCTTACCCGCCCGTATCGCCAGGGCGCGATCTAAACAGCCGAATCTCACCTGAAGATTTTCAAGTCGTTAAGGAATGTCTTGCTGAATTCTATGCAGGTATTATGATCGCCACATCTTCAGCGAGTCGCTGGCTACTGCCACCTACGAGCTGCGGATAAAAAGATAAAACTTGGACCTGCGGTCGCTTTACCCACCGCAGGAAAGGAAGAATATGCTACCTCAGTCTGACGCTGGTGGTCATCGCCTTCTCGCGATGACAGTTCACAACATCGGTTTTCTCCTCGACCGGTTAGGCCAAGATTGCCATCCGCTCCAGTTCATCCGCGAACTGACGAGGAACTCGATGGAAGCAATACAACGCGCCGGCGTTGGAGGCTCAATCATCTGGGACTTCGAGCCCATGATGTTCGAGCTCGAAGGGGTTCGGAAGCTTTGCATCATCGACACCGGAGACGGCATGACCGGCGAAGAAATGGTTCGTTTCATCAATCAGTTATCGTCGTCCATGAGCGAGCAGTCTCTCCACGGAAACTATGGTGTGGGAGCGAAGATTGCAGCGGCAACTCGGAACCCGGCCGGCGTGTCGTACTTCTCGTGGAAAAACGGGCAAGGCTCAATGATCCTCCTGTATCGAGATGCTCTGACGGGTCAGTACGGGCTCAAACAGTGGGAGCGAGCTGACAAGTCTTGGGCGCACTACCTCCCGATCGAAGATGAGCTAAAACCGTCAACAATAGGAGAGCACGGCACGATGGTCGTTTTGCACGGCCGTAACACTGGGGAGAACACGCTAGTCGCGCCCGAGGGCGCAGACGCTCCCAGGCGCTGGATTACTCGCTATCTCAACACGCGCTATTTCGATATACCAGCGGGGATCGAGATCCTGTGCCGAGAGGGCAACCTGCTGGTCGGCGGCGGTGTAGATGATGTCGGGAGTCGTCGAGCAGTGCTTGGCCAGGCAGAATATCTTCAGAGATACGCCGCCCAGAATGGCAGCGTGTCGTTAGACGGTGCGTCAGCTTGCTGGTGGATAATCCGCGAGAAGGATGAGGATGCTACCGATCCGATCGACAAGTACTCAGGGCACCTAGAAGCCAGGGGACACGTCGCCGCTCTGTATCAGAACGAGCTGTATGAGATGTCGACCGGCCGCGCGGGGATGTCGCGGTTGCAGCAATTCGGGATCACCTTCGGGCATCGCTCGGTGATCATCTACGTCGAGCCTGACGCGACGAGCGACAGACTGACGACGAATACGGCGAGAACCTCGCTTCTAATCGGAAACGAAGCACTGCCGTGGAGTGAATGGGCGGCCGAGTTCAGGGAGAAGCTCCCGGCTGAACTGAAAGCGTTTGTAGAATCTCACGCCCCAGGTCCAGACGCGGGCGACAGTATCCGGAACATCCGCGACCGACTACGCGCGATTATCGAGCTGTACAAAGTAAGTCGCTACCGGCCGGCTCAGAATGGCATGTATTTGACAGACATTAATCAGATGACGCGCGGCGGAAAGCCAATGCCTCTCGGCACCGCTCGAGTTGCGGAAGGGACCCCAAGTTCGGCGGAGAAAAGGACCCCGAGAGGGAAAGACGGCAGTCTATATGCTCTTTTCGAGCGCCGGAACGGCACGCCTTCAGACAAGGTTCAGCCCGACATTTTCCCTGAAGTTAGCTGGGTATCCGTTAACGACGGTTCGCGTGACGCTGGAGACATGGAGGACCGAGCAGCGAAGTATCTTTCGGCGCAGAATCTTCTTCTTGTAAATGGAGATTTCCGCGTGTTCCGAGATCTCGTCACGCATTTCATGCGCAACTACAAAGACATGGCCGCAGCCGAATCACTCGTCACAAACGCTGTTCGAGGATGGTTCGCGCAGGCACTCGTCGAAGCAGTAATCGGCGTGCAGGCCCTACGCAATAGCAAGGAGTGGACATCCGACGAAATCGAACGTGCGCTGTCGGAAGAAGCGCTTACCGCGTGCGTGATGCAGAGATATCACGTTCATCTAGCGGTGAAGCGTGAGTTAGGCGCCAAAATTGGAAGCGCAAAAAGCGGAGGGGCCGTCATATGAGTACAGAAAAAAAGCGATTGACGGTTTCAGAGGTATTTCTCGCCGGAGGATTACCGAAATATACTTATGTCCCGAGGACTTCTAGGAAGCTCGAGGAAAGGCTCGGACACGCGAAGGACAATTTATGCAAGATTGCGACGGTCACAGGTGCGACGAAGTCTGGTAAGACGGTTTTGGTAAAAAAGGTCTTCGGCAATGAACCGATGGTGTGGATCGACGGCGGACACGTGAAAACAGCCAAGGACTTTTGGGAAATCGCGGCCGATCAGCTGGAGACACCTTCAGAGGTAGAACGCTCGACAACCAAAGAGGCGGGTACAGAAATCGCCGGAGAAGTATCGGCAGAAGGAAACATCTTAGTAGTAAAGGGCGGCGGTAAAGTTGGTGCGACGCGAGGTAGAAAGACGTCCACTGAAGAAAGACAGAAACGAATTTCATTGACGCCATGGAACGTTATCAAGGAGCTGCAAAAAGCCCGGATGCCCGTCATTATCGACGACTTCCATTACATACCGCGCACGCTTCAAGGAGAAATCACGCGAACCTTAAAGCCGTTGGTGTTTAACGGAGTTCCAGTGATCTATCTCGCGATTCCGCATCGGCGATACGATGCAGTAAAAGTCGAACGGGAGATGAATGGGCGAATCGAGCATGTAGAGGTTCCAACCTGGGCGCCCAGTGAATTGGCCGAGATTGCGCAATTGGGCTTTCCTGTGCTTCGGGTAACGCCGAATCCCGGAACATCGGCCAGACTGGCGCGCGAAGCACAAGGCAGTCCCCACCTGATGCAAGAGTTCTGCCGCAGCATCTGCTTTCTCAGCGGCTTTCGTGAGGCTCCTGACGTTGCGCGGACAATCAATCCGAACTTCAACTACGAAACGATCTATCGAAACGTGGCAAAAGAAATGGGTAAGAGCATGTACGAAAAACTTGCTCGCGGGCCGAGGACCAGCACGGACAGAAAAGCGCGTCTGCTGAGGAACGGCAAGACTGCCGACATTTATAAGGTTGTGCTACTCGCGCTTGCTCACCTAAAGCCGGATGTTACCACCATCGAATATGAAAAGCTTCGATCTGCCATCCGGGATGTGCTTCAGGACGATCTGCCGCAAGCACACGAAGTATCTCGCGTATTGGAGCAGATGGCGAAAGTCAGCGCCATGGAAGAGAGTTCTGTGCCCGTTATCGACTACGAGAAGGACGAGCGAAAACTCCACATCACTGATCCATTCTTCGCCTTCTTCCTGCGGTGGGGCAGTGACCTGATGGCCTAGTCTCATCAGCCTGTGGTGAAGCGAGGCACCGCCCGCGGGAACTCATAATACTGCTGTTCCATACCCGGTTGGTTATCCACTCAACAGCACCCACGGTGCGGCTGGAACTGGCACGGGGTCGCGTCTAAACGTTTTACATTTCCGAGCGAATCGTGCTCGCAGAATTCGAAATACAGCGGTTTGCGCTCGACGTGCCACTGCAGTCTCTTGGCGGAGATGGCTAGGACGAAGACATACCTCGTAAAAGGCTCCGCCTCACGCGGTCCCAAACGAAAAGGCGTTGCCTCACGCGGTCGTCGGAGGCGGTGGAAATGGATTTTGATTCTTCTCGGGGTTTTGCTCCTCATCCCGGCGATGCAGGTGGCGGTGGTGCGATTCGTTAATCCTCCAAGGACGCTGCCGATGTGGATCGATCAGATGTCGGCGAGTGCGCCAAAGTCTCCGCTCCGCTACCGCTGGATCCCGTTGGCGCAGATTCCGGAGATGTTCCTGAAACACCTTTGGATTTCGGAAGATCAGCGGTTCTTCCAGCACGAGGGCTTTGACTGGACGGAGATGGATCTCGCGGTGAAAGAAGCGGAGCGGAAAAGGAAACCGGTCCGGGGAGCATCCACGATCACGAACCAATGCGCCCGGTCGATCTTCCTTTGGCAGGGACGGTCGTGGATCAGGAAAGGATTGGAATCGTACTACACGATCTGGATGGAGTTGCTGTTGCCGAAGCGGCGCATTTTCGAGCTGTATGCGAACGTGATCGAGATGGGGCGCGGTATCTACGGGGTCGAAGCAGCTTCGCAGCATTATTTCGGCGTCAGCGCGCGCGGTCTTACGCGGGAGCAGTCGGCGATGCTCGCGGCCGTGCTGCCGAATCCGAAAGGCTGGGATCCGACCAACCCGGGCCCGATGTTACGCTGGCGTCAGCAGCGCATTTTGCGACGGGAACAGACGGCGCATTTTCCGGAGAAGTTGCTGCGCTCCCCGTAAAAGGCTTCGCCTCACGGGGTCTCATCATTCTATCTTGGAAGCGTGTTCTACATGTACGTGTTAAGGTCGGAGAGCGACTCCAATTTCTACATTGGTTTCTCGACGGACTTAAAGAGGCGTTTTTGGCGGAGCATACGCGGGGCGCTTCATTCGCCACGAAATCCCGAGGTCCGTGGAAACTAATCTATTACGAAGCTTACACGGAGCGCGAAGACGCCGAAGGTCGAGAGAAATTCCTGAAGAGCGGGGCCGGACGGCGTTTCTTACGCTCCCAGCTCCGTCATTACCTCAAACGATTCCCTGCGCGGACTATCCAAGGCGCGGTCCGCGCCTCGACTAAAGCCGCGTGAGGCGAAGCCTTTTACGCGGTTAATCCCGGCGAACGCGCAGATAGGAAGGGAACCTCGGCAAGCCTTTGGCAGTTAATCCCCGGAACCGATAGGTGATGACCGTCCCCACCGGTGGCGGCGATTCTCGGTCGGCGTCGGTCAGGCCGCTCCCGATCGAGAACTCCCGGCCGTCGTCCGTCCGGACGCGGAGTGCTCCGAGTTTGCCCGCGAATTTTCCTTTCCCCGGTTCGTGCGCGATGACGGTCGCTTCCGCATCGTCGTAAGGCTTGACCTTAAGCAGGGTGGGCGAGCGTCTTGCTTCGTAGGCCGACTCCGGCTGGCGCAACATCAATCCTTCACCGCCTTCCCGGACGATGCGATCGCGCTCGGCGAGGAGTTGGGTCGTGCCCTGACAGCGTTCCTGCGCCACGACTTTGACGAAGCGGTTTCCTTCCGAGACGTTTTCTCGCAAGAATTGCATTCGCTGTTCGAAGGTGCCTTTCGCCTGCGGGGCATCGAACACCATATAGCGGACGCCTTTCCAGCGGTCGTCCGGCGTCTCCGAACGGACGATGCTCATGGTCTCTTCAAACTTCCCATGGCCAATCCATAACTCTCCGTCCAGGGCGACGTCGCGCGGGAGTTCCGCGAGAAAGTAATCGGGCGCGTGAATAAGATTGCCTTTACGGCTCCATAACTTTTGGCCATCCCAATAACCCCGGAGGCCGTCGTATTTCTCACTCATCCACCAGCCGGTCGGATCGATGGACGGGTTCCAAACATTCGCCAGGAGCAGATGGGGCGTTTGGTTTTCCGTCGCCGGAGTGGCGGCAGCGGGATCTTTCTCTTTCGCCGCGAGGCTGCCGGCCAGAAAGAAACCGGCCGCCAGTACAATAAGTGTCGCTTTGCATTCTGGGGGAATGTTCATGCCCAGGAGGTTCGCCAATTCCAATTAGCGCTGTCAAGCCCGCGTAAAAGGCTTCGCCTCACGCGGTCTGATCGCTCTATGTCAAGAAACAGGGTCAGAGCTTGCTTTCGACACTCGCCCTTGGAATGGGTCAGGAGTCCGGGAGGGAGGCTGCGTCATCTGCGCCTCTTCGCGAACGCGCGACGACTTCATCGTTGCGGAGAGCTTAATGAGCTGACCCACCTTGCGGATTTTGACCTCGAACGGTTGTCGGGCCAATTGGCGGCGCATGTCGATCTTCATGGCTTCGGCAGGTCTAAGCTATAACGGGTAAGAATGTCATCCAAGAGCGTTCTGTCGATCTCCGCCTGTTCGAGCATTTGATCGATTCGAGCGAGGTCTTTGTGTCGCCCGACACTCGCTGCGATCGCAACAATGTACTCGGGCCGAAAAACTTTTGCGGGCACGCCTTCATATTCGATTCGCTTCGCGTTGCGCACCGCTTCTTCGGTCAATCCGGACGCGGCCAGAAACTGGACGGGAAAATGGTTGACCAGGAGATGTTCGCGTTCCACGCGCCAGCCTTTCGATTGCAAAGACGCATAGATTCCAGGAATGCCGGCGCTCAGAGTTTTGTCCTTCGCCACGAAGAAAATATCCGCGTCGTAGGTCGTGAAAGGCTCGACGTAATAGATGGCAGCGAGCGCACCGCCCAACGCGTAGTCTTCGATGAGCCCCGCCGAAACAAGTTCGTTCGCGGCGCGGAGAACGTCAGCGAGAGGGATTGTTGGAGAGTCGTCGCTCATTTACGTTTCGATCCTAATACGAAAGTGCGCGATGGCGAGGGCGCCCTCGCCAGCACGCGAGGCGCGTGCGCTCCCCGAACAAGAACCGAAGCGAACTTCCCCGAGAAGTTGCTTCGATGAGCATCTCCACGAATCTTCGTTGATCCTAAATGGTAGTTTACCTCATCGACGGTACTTACGAGCTGTTTCGACACTTCTACGGCTTGCGCCGGTTCAACAAGGGTAAGGACCGGCCGTACGGCGCTGTCGTGGGCGTGCTGCAGACGGTGCTTCAGATGATCGAGAACGGCGACCGCGTAAAAGGCTCCGCCTCACGCGGTCAGACAGACACGTACATCGGTGTCGCCACCGACCACGTGATCGAGTCGTTTAGGAATCGGCTCTGGGCGGACTACAAGACACGCGACGGCATCGAGCGTGCGCTGCTCGCGCAGTTCCATCCGCTCGAGGAGGCGCTCGCGGCGATGGGAGTTGTCGTCTGGCCGATGATCGAGCTCGAAGCCGATGATGCACTCGCGTCGGCGGCGCATATCGCGGCGAAAGACAAGAAGGTGGAGAAGGTCGCCATCTGGACGCCGGACAAGGACCTTGCGCAATGTGTGCAGGGAACGCGGGTGGCGCAGATCGATGGCCGGCGCAAAATCATTCGCGATGCGGCTGGCGTGCGCGAAAAGTTCGGCGTCGATCCGCCGCTGATTCCTGATCTGCTCGCGCTCGTGGGCGATGCGGCTGATGGCTACCCAGGCATTCCTGGGATTGGCGGCAAGACCGCCGCCCAGTTGTTGAACAACTACGGCCCGATCGAAAATTTCCCGCCGGACATTCTCGGCAAACAGCTCGATCTCGCGCTGCTCTTCAAGAATCTCGCGACGCTGCGCACCGATGCGCCACTCTTTAAGAAGGTCGAGTCGCTGCGCTGGCGCGGGGCGACGCCGGCGTTCGCGAATTGGGCGGAACGGATGGAGGCGCCGCGGTTGCTCGAGCGGTGCGAAAAGGCTGCGGGCCGATGACGGCGCGCCGTTAGTCGGAGCGGCGGGCCCATCTTAGCTTTGCGGAAGAGCAACGAGGATTGGCGTTTCGCTCCGCGGCACTGGGGCGGATGACTTCGCCGGAGATTTGCGAATAGAGACCTGCGTCCCGACGGCTGGCGAAGGATTTCTTGACGCGGCGATCTTCACCGGAATGGAAAGTGAGGATGGCTACGCGGCCGCCTGAATTCAGAGACGAAGGGAGCTGGCGCAACAAGGCGTCGAGCGCGGAGAACTCGTCGTTCACGGCAATGCGGAGCGCTTGAAAAACACGGCGGATGGTCAACTCGACGGCTTCCTTAGAAAAGCGGGAGAGCTCGGCGCGGATGGCGGAGCCTAACGAGAGCGTGGTCGGGAAAGGTTTGCCGGCCAGGGCGCCGGCCAGTCGTTCGGCCTGAGGTTCGTCGGAGTTTTCGTCCAGGAGCCGGGTGAGTCGGGTCGCGTCGATGTCACGCAGGAAGGCAGCGGCGGATTGGCCGCGCCTCGGATTCATCCGCATGTCGAGCGGTCCCTCATGTTTCGTGGAGAAACCGCGTGATGGATCGTCGATCTGCATCGAGGAAACGCCGAGGTCGGCCAGGATGA
Source organism: Verrucomicrobiota bacterium (assembly GCA_041167565.1). Taxonomy (GTDB): domain Bacteria; phylum Verrucomicrobiota; class Verrucomicrobiia; order Chthoniobacterales; family UBA10450; genus AV80. Next base: position 10,135 of record JBEEHU010000015.1, read on the forward strand.
GATCCGCGCCGGTAAGTCCGGCTTTCGCCAGGACCTGGGGTAGTCCCGCGAAGTTACTGCGATGCGCGCTGAACTCTTCCGGACCGTAACCTAACGAGCGCAAGCGCGTTTCGGTTTTGGGCAGTTCGACCGGATCAGCGTCGAGGCCTAGCAATCGTCCGCCGGGCGAAATGCGAGCCAGAATTTCCTGGGCGTGGCCGCCGTAGCCGAGGGTGCAGTCGACCGCGATCGCGCCAGGCTCAGGAGCAAGAACTTCCAGAATCTCCTGCACCAAGACAGGCCGATGCGTGCCGGCGGGAGTTTTCCCGGAGGCGAGAACTTTGGCGATCGTCTCGCCATAACGCTGCGGGTCGCGCTCCTTATATTTCTCCTCGAAACGACGCGGATTTTTTCCGCGATAACGCGGCCGGCGCGGCGGGCGCGGAGGAGTGTCATCAGTCATCGGGGCAAGTGTATGTAGAGGTGCTTGTGCCAAGCACCTGGTCCAAGGATTAGGCGCTTGGCACAAGCGCCTCTACATCTCTCGAATCGGATGGAGCGAGGCGATGATTTTCTTGAACTCGGCGAGGGTAAGGCCGGTCGCAGAGAAGCCGTGGTAGCGGCCGAGAATTGGGTGTGCCAGTGATTTGGCGTTTTCGGATTTCATGTTCGCGTCGGTGGCCCAGTTGGCCTTGATCTCCTTTTTCCGGCCGGCGATCCCCTGCCCTTTCGGAGTGTAGATCAAATACATCGGGCCGAAGAGGGATGGGATCTGCGTCTCATCGCTGTCTTCGGTTTCCATGAGGTTGCGGTCGCCGATTCCTTCGCGGGCGGAATCGATTGTGAAGGAACCGCCGTGGTTGTTGCCATACTCAATGAAGTAGAGCGGGAAACGACCGGCGCTGCCTTCGTCGGGACCGGGTTCATCATAGGTGATGGCGACGTTCTTCAACTTGAATCCTTTCGGCAACCAGTTAGGAACGAAGCAGAGGATCTCCAGATGTTTTAGCTGATCCAGAGTCGCGTACGGGTGGATGCAGGCGGCGGGATGGGGAAAGAGGGCGAGGATGGAGAATAAGAGGATTGAGCCGTAACGCGGGTGAAGGAGCGGCCGGGCTTTCAATAGAACGCGTGCCATCGGTATGATGGCATCAGATGCTTGCGTTTGGCGCAAGCAATCGTGCGGGGCGCATGACATCCGTCGAAAATTAGCTCGACATCGATTCGACAACCGTTCGAATATCAGCCGATTACGTCACTCGTTGTTTCGAGGAACCGTCTGCAGGGCTGAAACAGCCCTGAGGGTTGATCTTCGGTGAAACACCGCTTTGCGCGATTTCCCAAGGTCTAAATGAAAACAACGATTACAACTAGAAACCCCCTTAGCACACTTATCGGCGCCCTCCTGCTTTCAGCTTTCGCTGTTGCGCTTCCCACCAGGCCATTAATGGCCGTGGACACAACCCTCGCCAACCTCTCCGCACGTCTGAAGGTCGAGACCGGTGACGACGCCTTGTTCGGAGGCTTCATCATCACCGGGACGCAAGACAAGAAAGTCATCATTCGCGCCATCAGTTCGTCACTGACTCTGCCGGGCAAACTGGAGAACCCGACTCTCGAGCTGCGCAATGCGGCCGGCACGCTTCTAAAACAGAACGATGATTGGATGAACTCGAGCCCCGAGGACAGGCAAGCCATCCAAAACAGCCTTCCGCCAACCCACCAACTGGAGTCGGCCATTGTCGCGACCCTGCCTGCTAATAACTCCGCTTACACCGCGATCGTGCGTGGCGTGGGTGACACCACTGGCATCGCGGTTATCGAAGTCTACGATCTCGATCTGAACGCCGATTCGAGGCTGGCGAATATCTCGACGAGAGGACTGGTGCAGAAAGGCGACACGGTTCCCTTCGTAGGGATGATTGCGCTGGGAGCATCGACGCAGAAGGTGATCATTCGCGCCATCGGACCCTCGTTAAGCATCGCCGGAAAGCTCTCGGATCCGGTTCTGGAATTGCACAATTCCTCCGGGACGCTGGTCGCTTTTAACGATAACTGGATCGATAGCTCGGATAAACAAGCAATCATCGACAGCCAGGCCGCGCCGTCGAACAACCTGGAATCGGCCATCGTTTGGACGCTATCGGGCAACGGCGATTCCCATACCGCGATCGTGCGCGGCGCCGGGGACAAAACCGGTATCGCGACCGTGGAGATATACGCGCTCTCCTCTGGAGTGGCCAACATCACCAGCCCGCCCAACGGTGCGACCGTAGGCAGCGCTTTCATGATTGATACGAACGTTGCTGTTCCAAGCGGCACCGTCGCGAGCGTCTCGTTCTATGATGGTGCAACCCTGCTCGGCACGGACAATTCCAGCCCCTTCCGCTTCGGCTGGACCGGCGCCTCACCGGGGGCACACGCACTTAAGGTGGTGGCCGTGGACAACAGCAACCAGTTATTCACGTCGCCCGCGGTCAACGTCACCGTCGTTTCCGGCGCCGGATCGTTGACTCGCGGACCCTATCTCCAAAAGGCCGCGCCAACCCAGATGACGATCCGCTGGCGCAACACGCTCTATGACCTGGGCCGCGTCCGCTACGGCACGAACCCGGCAACCCTGAACCAGACCGTGGATGAAACTGCCGCCCCTGGCCCCTCGCAAGTTGATCATGTAGTCACCCTGACCGGACTTACTCCAAACTCGACCTACTATTACAGTATTGGATCTGGAACTGATACGCTGGCACCCGCTGGGCCAGCGAATCCCCTGGATTACACCTTCACGACCCCGCCTACTGCTGGCACCGTGATTAACACCCGCATCTGGGTCCTCGGTGATGCCGGCACCGGCAACGCCGACCAGAAAGCAGTTCGCGACGCTTTCTACACTTGGACTGGCGCGCGCACGCCAAACCTCGTCCTCCAACTAGGCGACAACGCCTACAATACCGGCCTGGATAGTGAGTTTCAGGGGGCCGTGTTCGACATGTATCCCACGATGTTGCGCAAGACTCCGTTCTGGTCCTGTCTCGGCAACCACGAAACCGCTCAAGCCACGGCCTTTGTCGATACCTATCCCTATTTCGACATCTACACTCTGCCGACAGCGGGTGAGGCAGGCGGTGTGGCCTCGGGCACCGAGCATTATTATTCGTTCAATTACGGAAACATCCATTTCATCTCCCTCGACTCGATGACGGCCAATCGTGCCGTGGATAATCCGAACACGCCGGGCGTCAATGAAGACGGCCCGATGGCCGCCTGGTTAAGAACTGATCTGCAAAGCACCACCGCCACCTGGATCATCTGCTTCTTTCACCATCCGCCTTACACCAAGGGTTCGCACGACTCGGATACTGAAGGCGAGCTTATCCAGATGCGGCAGAACTTCCTCCCGATCCTGGAAGCAGGCGGGGTGGATCTGACGCTCTCCGGCCACAGCCACATCTATGAGCGATCCTTTTTCCTCGACGGCCACTATGGCCTCTCCACCACGCTCACGGCAGCGATGAAGTTGAACGCCGGTAGCGGACGTCCGTCCGATACTGGAGCTTATCTGAAGCCGCTCAACGGCGCCGGCGGCCATAAGGGCGCGGTCTATGCCGTCGCGGGCTCGTCAGGCCAGGCTACTTTTACATCGAACGGTTTTCCCCATCCCGCGCATTACATCTCGTTGCTTAACCTCGGCTCCCTCGTGCTCGATGTGAACGGGGCGCGGCTCGATGCCACGTTCATTCGGGAAAACGGCACCACACCGGACACGTTTACAATCATTAAACAGTGAGGACGCGTCCCCTTGCGGCGCTGAGCGGTTTGCTGCTCTTGCTCCTGACTGGATCTGTTCTAGGACACGGCGGCTATCACGAGCGCATTGCTTACCTGACCGCGGAAACGAAAAAACACCCGTCCGATCCGCTCCTGCATTTCGAGTTGGCGAACTTGCACGGACAGCATGGCGATTTGCAGTTGTCGCTGCGGGACCTGGATCGCGTGGATGCGCTCGCTCCCGGAAAATTTCTGACCGACCTCTTGCGCGGCGAGGCCTGGCTGGTGGCAGACAAATTTGCCAAGGCGAAAGAGGCGCTGGACCGTCAGCTTGTCTCTCATCCGGAATGTGCGCGCGCCTGGTTGGTGCGGGCGCGCGTCGAACAACGAATGGGGCTGGACCCAGCGAGCCTCGCCGATTATCGGGAGGCGCTCAAACGCACACCGTCACCAGACCCCGATCTCGTGCAGGAAGTAGCCGGCGCGCTCGCTACGCACGATTGTCAAAAGGAAGCGGCCCAGGTGCTGGCCGCGGGCATCGAAAAGCTGGGTAAGATCCCTTCGCTCGTCCTTCGCGCCTTGGATCTTGAGATTGCGATGAAAGACTTCGACGCCGCGCTCCGTCGCTTAGAGGAAGCGCAAAGGGACGCGCCGCGCCCCGAGCCATGGATGGCCCGCCGCGCCGCGGTCCTGGCGCAAGCCGGCCGCATCGAGGAATCGCGTGAGGCTTGGAACGCACTCGCGAAGCACCTCGACTCCCTGCCGGAGCAGGAGCGAACCTCCCATGCGATGAGCAAACTCACGGAGGAGACGCGCCAGGCCCTAGCCTCGCAAAAATCCGTCTCGCCCGCGGAGCCGCCGCCGGCACCAAGTCCTACAAACCTAGGAAAATGATTGGCCTGGAATTGCTCCAGCACATCCATCCTCATGGAACATAAGTGCGCACCGCACATCGAACATCAGTCTTCGTCGGGAACTACGGCCCGACGCGGAAGTTCCCGCGCCAGCACGCGACGCATTTGAAAACAACAAAGTTCGTTTCGGCAGGATGCGAAACCGGCGGGCAAGATGCCCACCCTATGCGGGAATGTAGACTTCCGCGCCTCTCTCCAGGAACTCTTTCCTCTTTTCCTGCATTCCTGATTCGAGTGCTTCCGATTCGGCCAGGCCTTGCTCGGCCGCATATTTGCGGACGTCCTCGGTGATCTTCATGCTGCAGAAGTGCGGGCCGCACATGCTGCAAAAGTGCGCAGTCTTCGCGCCTTCCTGCGGCAACGTCTCGTCGTGGAACTCGCGCGCGGTCTCGGGATCGAGCGAGAGGTTGAATTGGTCTTCCCAGCGGAATTCGAATCTGGCTTTGCTGATGGCGTTGTCGCGGTATTGGGCGCCGGGGTGGCCTTTGGCGAGATCCGCGGCGTGCGCGGCGATTTTGTAGGCGATCACGCCGTCTTTGACGTCTTTCTTGTTCGGCAAACCGAGATGTTCTTTCGGCGTGACGTAACAAAGCATGGCGCAGCCGTACCAGCCGATCATGGCGGCGCCGATGGCGCTGGTGATGTGATCGTAGCCGGGCGCGATGTCGGTAGTGAGCGGGCCTAACGTGTAGAAAGGCGCTTCGTCGCACCACTCGAGTTGTTTCTCCATGTTCTCTTTGATCATGTGCATGGGAATGTGGCCGGGACCTTCGTTCATCACCTGCACGTGCTGTTTCCAGGCGCGCTGGGTCAGCTCGCCTTGGGTGTAGAGCTCGGCGAACTGCGCTTCGTCGTTTGCGTCGGCGATGGAGCCGGGCCGCAGGCCGTCGCCAATGGAAAAGCTGACGTCGTAGGCGGCCATGATCTCGCAGATCTCGTCCCAACGCGTGTAGAGAAAACTTTCCTGATGATGCGACAACATCCATTTCGCCATGATCGAACCGCCGCGCGAGACGATGCCGGTGGCGCGGCGAGCGGTCATCGGGATGTAACGCAGGAGCACGCCAGCGTGGACGGTGAAGTAATCGACCCCCTGCTCTGCCTGTTCGATGAGGGTGTCGCGATAAATTTCCCAGGTCAGTTCTTCGGCGCGCCCGCCGACTTTTTCGAGCGCCTGATAAATTGGGACGGTGCCGATGGGCACCGGCGAGTTGCGAATGATCCATTCGCGAGTCGCGTGGATGTTTTTGCCGGTGGAAAGGTCCATCACAGTATCGGCGCCCCATTTGGTGGCCCAACGCATTTTTTCTACTTCTTCCTCGATCGAGGACGCGACGGCGCTGTTGCCGATGTTAGCGTTGATCTTCACGAGGAAGTTGCGGCCGATGATCATCGGCTCGGATTCAGGATGGTTGATGTTAGCCGGGATGATGGCGCGGCCGCGGGCGATCTCGGAGCGGACGAATTCGGGGGTGATGGAATTTGCGATTTGCGATTTGCAATTTGCGATCGGTTCCGAGCCAGCGTGCGCGAACGCCAAATCATTTCGGACCTCCGATCTCTGACTTCTGAGCTCTGCTTTGCCACTTTCTCGGATTGCGATGTATTCCATCTCGGGGGTGATGAGGCCGCGCCGCGCGTATGCCAACTGCGTGACGCAGTTGCCGGGCTTGGCGCGGAGCGGCTGGCGCGCGGGTGAGGATGGAGAATGGAGGATGGAGGATGGCTTGCCATTCTTGCCGTTCGCGCTGGCGGCGTGCTTGTCGGATAAATAGCCGTCGTCGATCGGCCTCACGGCTCGGCCCGCGATCTCTTCGACGTCAGCGCGATCGCGAATCCATTTGGAGCGCAAGCCGGGCAGGCCTTCGGTCACTTCGATGTGTTGATCGGCGTCGCCCCAGGGGCCGCTGGTGTCGTAAACGCGGACGGCCTCGTTCACTTCAATCTCGCCGCTCATCGCTTTTGTCGGCGCGAGAGAGATTTCGCGGAAGGGAACGCTAATGTCGGGATGGAGTTCGCCGGCCAGATAGACCTTGCGAGAGTTTGGCAGCGGAGCGTCGGAGGTTTGAGGTTCGATGGAGTCTTTCGGAGCGATCATAAGGAAAGTGACCAGTGACGAGTGACCAGTGACCAGTTGAAGAAAGGAGACATTGGAAAAAATGAAAAGCCATGCCCGGGAAAACGCATGGCTGAAAAATCCTACCGCTACCTCGCTCCCTTCGGCGGAATTACCCGCATCAGGTTCAAGGGGTTCGTCTAGGACGTCTCAGCCATCTCGGCTCCCCCGCTCTTTCGCTAACGCTAGAGTGACGAGTGACGAGTGACAAGTGACAAGATCAGAGGTCGGAGCTCTGAAGTCGGAGGCCGGAAAAAATTACCGACCGCTGATCTCTGACTTCTGACCTCTGCTTTTACGGTTCGCGCTCCGGGGCGGGCGTGGAGGTTGTTGTGGGATTCGTGACGGGGATAATCGCGGAGGGCGGTGAGCTCTCCAGGCGCGACGGCGGTTGCATCAGATCGACGAGGGTGATTTCGCCGGCGGCTTGTTTGCGATAGTCGGCGACGAGCATCGGGCGCTGTTTTTTTTCGGCGAGATTGCGGTAGTTCTCGATGCCGGTGCAAAGCGATTCGGCGAGTTGTTTCCGCCAGGCCGGATCGGCGATCCGTTTGCTGTCGCCCGCTTCAGTGAGGAATCCGCCCTCGACGAGGATGGCCGGAATTTTCGTGTGCCGCAGCACGGCGAACCGAGCGCGCTTGATGCCGCGATCGAATTCCGGGATGTGGCCGAGCATGGAATGATAGACCGCGGCGGAAAGCTCAAAGCTTGCCGCGTCAACGGCGCTGCCGGCCTGCATATTCGCAAAACTGAGCGCGAGCCAGTCGTCGGCGGTCGAGGGCGCGCCGCGCGGGGTGAGCGAGAAAATCTCGAAACCGGTCGCCTCGCGGTTCGCATTCGTGGCGTTGAAATGGATGCTGACGAAGATCGAATCCTTGGTCGCGTTAGCGATGCGGGCGCGAACTTCGAGCGGCATGAAAACGTCGTTCTCGCGGGTCATGATGACCTTGAATCCCTTCGCTTGCAGAAGTGGACGAAGCTGGCGCGCGACATCCAGCGCGTATTCTTTCTCGTTGCCGAAAACGCTGCCGGCGCCCTTATCAAAACCGCCGTGACCGGGATCGAGCACGATGGTTTGGATCTTCGCTTTTTGCGGGATCATTTGCGGACGCAATTGCGGCTCGATGGTTTTCGCCAGATCGATGCGCGAGACGAGAAACTTGTCGTCCTTGGCGATGACCGGGAAGCAGAGCCAGTTGCGGACGCCGTTCACGATCGCTTCGCGGCTATCGAGGGTGAGCTGGAGCTGGTTGCGGCCGTTATTCAACACGACGGTTTTGCCGCCGGACTCGACGTTGCCCAGGAGCTTGTAGAATTTTGCGATGTTATCGACGCTCAGATAATCGCGCGGGCCGACCTTGATGACCTGCCAATCCGGGCTCGGTGTGGCAATAGGTTTTGCCGCAGGCGTGGCGGAGGGCTCAGGAGATTTCGGCGCGCGCCTGGATTTCGCGAGAGAAGCGGACGCGAGCGACAACGCGAGAAGGCCGGCGATGGCAAAAGAGCAAAGTCGCGGGGCGATCATACGTTAAAACATGCAGGAAAAATGCCATAAGGCGACCTCGTTCCCCCTCTTTTCCGCATGCCTCTATTGGACAAGGCCGGCGTTTCGCCGTTCAGTGCCGAATGCTAAACCCTATCTCTCTTCTACTCACTGGGTTGCTGGCCGCTGGCAATTTGCTCGCGCAAACCGAACCGAACAAATCGCCAGCAGCCAAAGACGCCGATAAGCCGCCGACCGTTAAGGAGCCCGCGAAGAAACCGGCTGAACAACCACCTCCGCCGGCCGCCGGCCAAAGTCCGACGATCGCGCCAAACACATCGAGCGACGCGGCCGCGAAGCCGCAGGTGGAAAAGAATCCGCCGCCGCTCGATCCCAAGAACATGGATACCTCCGTGAAACCGGGGGACGATTTCTATCTCTACGCGAACGGCAGCTGGATAAAAAATAATCCGATTCCGCCGGAGTTTTCGCGCTGGGCGGCGTTCAACGAGCTCGCGGAAAAGAACAACGACGCGCTCCATGAAATCGCGGAGAAAGCCGCCGGCGGCACGGCCTCGCCTGACGCCAACGCCAAGAAACCGAAGGCCGACAAGACCTCATCCCCTGATGTGCAAAAGGTGGGCGACTTCTACGCAAGCGGCATGAACGAGTCGGCGGTGGATGCCGCGAAAGCGGAACCACTCAAAGACGAATTCAAGCGGATCGACGCGATAAAAGATCGCAAAGATATGCTGAAGGAGATCGGTCGTTTCCATTCGATGGGGCTGCGCGCCTTCTTCGGTTTCGTTTCCGGCCAGGATGACAAGGACAGCACCCGCGTGATCGCCCAGGCTTATCAGGGCGGGCTCGGGTTGCCGGACCGCGATTACTACACGAAGGAAGACGACGCCTCGAAAAAACTGCGCGACCAGTATGTCGAGCATGTCACCAAAATGCTGACGCTGGCGGGCGCGCCGGCCGATCAGGCGGCGGCGGACGCGAAGAAGATATTGGCGCTGGAGACTTCGCTCGCAAAACCGGCCCGCACTCGCGTCGAGCTGCGCGATCCGCAAAAGAATTATAACAAGATGAAGCCGGCCGAGCTCCAGGCGATGATGCCGGACTGGACTTGGGCGGATTATTTCAAGGAGCTCAAGCTAACAAATCCGGGCGACATCAATGTCGGCCAGCCGGATTTTTTCAAAGCCGCGAACGAAGTCTTCAAAACCGTCCCGGTGGATGATTGGAAGGCGTATCTGCGCTGGCATTTGATCCGCGGCACGGCGCCGATGCTCTCGATCGATTTCGTGAACGAGAGCTTCCGTTTCTATGAAGCGACGCTGCGAGGGACGAAGCAAATCAAGCCGCGCTGGAAACGCGTAGTGACCAAGGCGGACGAGGAGCTGGGCGAAGCGCTCGGAAAACTTTACGTGGCGGAGAAATTTCCGCCGGAAGCGAAGGCGCGCGCGCTCGAGATGGTGAACAACATCAAGGAAGCGCTGGCCGAGCGAATCAAGACGCTCGATTGGATGGACGAGCCGACGAAACAGGAAGCGTTGAAAAAACTCGCGGCCTTCACGGTGAAGATCGGTTACCCCGACAAATGGCGGGATTACTCGGCATTGAAGATCGATCGCAGCTCGTATGCGCAGAACGTTGTCCGCGGCGACATGTTTGAGGTCGATCGGCAGTTTAAGAAAATCGGCAAACCGGTTGACCGCACCGAATGGGGCATGACGCCGCCGACGGTGAATGCCTACTACAACCCGAACATGAATGAGATCGTGTTCCCGGCCGGCATCATGCAGCCGCCGTTCTTCGATCCAAAAGCCGACGACGCCGTGAACTACGGCGGCATGGGCGCGGTGATCGGACATGAAATGACGCACGGCTTCGACGATCAGGGCCGTCAGTTCGACGCGGTCGGTAACCTGCGTGATTGGTGGTCGAAAGCTTCGGCCGATGCGTACGACGTGCGGCGCAAGGTAGTTGTCTCGCAGTATGCAGCCTACGAGCCGTTGCCGGGGATGCATATCAACGGTGAACTGACCCAAGGCGAAAACATCGCCGACATCGGCGGTGTAAAACTGGCCTACACGGCGTTGCAAAAAGCGATCGCCAAGAAAGGACCGCAACCAGCGATCGACGGATTTACTCCCGAGCAACGGTTCTTCCTCGGCTTCGCCCAGATTTGGCGCAACAACCAGCGCGACGAAGACCTGAAGTTGCGGCTCAATACCGATCCGCATTCGCCGGGACGTTTCCGCACGATCGGACCGCTCTCGAACCTGCCGGAATTCCAGAAGGCCTTCGGTATTCCGGATGGTTCACCCATGATCCGGCCGGCGGATCAGCGGGCGAATATTTGGTAAGCGGAGGCCTATGAAATCTTTTCTAATCATCGGAACGATCCTGGGGTGCGCGTTGAGCGCCCACGCGCAAACTTCGCCAGCGAAACCGGCTGAGGAAAAACCGTCGAGTGAGCAGGCCCCTCCTCCGCCGATTCCAGCGACCTCTGCCGGAGCGGACAAATCTGCATCAGCGCCGGTCGAGAAAAATTCGCTCCCGCTCGATCCGAAAAACATGGACACGTCGGTCAAGCCGCAGGACGATTTTTATCTCTACGCCAACGGCGGCTGGATAAAACGCAATCCGATCCCGCCGGAGTTTTCGCGCTGGGGGAGCTTCAACCAGCTGGCGGAACAAAATAACGATGCCTTGCACGTGATTGCGGAGACGGCCGCAGCCCTGGCGCCGAAAGTTGCAGCGAAACCGAACCCGGAAAAAGCGGCTGCGGCCGATTTACAAAAAGTCGGCGATTTTTATGCGAGCGGCATGAACGAAAAGGTGGTGAACGACGAGCGCGTGAAACCGTTGGCCGATGAGTTCAAGCGAATCGACGCGGTGAAAGATCGCGGGGACGTCCTCAAGGAAGTCGCGCACCTGCACGCGATCGGGCTGACGGCTCTCTTTCGCTTCAGTTCAAATCAGGACTCGAAAAACAGCACGATGGTGATTGCACACGCGACCCAGGGCGGCCTCGGATTGCCGGACCGGGATTACTACACCAAGGAAGATGCGGCTTCGAAAAAACTCCGCGACCAATATGTGGAGCACATGACAAAAATGTTCGCGCTCCTGGGCGAAACGCCGGACCAGGCTGCGGAGCACGCGAAGAAAGTGATGGCGATCGAGACCTCGCTCGCGACACCCGCGCGCACGCGGGTCCAACTGCGCGATCCGCAAAAAAATTACAACAAGATGAAGCAGGCGGACCTCCAGGCAATCACGCCGGATTGGAACTGGGCGGATTATTTCAAGGAGCTCAAACTGACCGACCCGGGCGACATCAACGTGGGACAGCCAGAGTTCTTCAAGGCAGCGGACCAGGTTTTTGCCAGCACACCGGTGGAAGACTGGAAGATTTACCTGCGCTGGCATTTTCTCCACGGAATGGCGGCGAGTCTTTCAAAGGATTTCGTCGAGGAAGATTTCAATTTCTTCACCAAGACCCTGACTGGCGCGCCGCAAATGAAGCCACGGTGGAAGCGAGTGGTAGCGAAGACCGACGAGGAGTTAGGCGAAAGCCTGGGGAAATTGTACGTGGCCGACTATTTCCCGCCGGAGGCAAAGGCGCGCGCGCTTGAAATGGTCAACAACCTGAAGGAAGCGCTCGCCGACCGCATCAAGTCGCTCGATTGGATGGATGAGCCGACCAAGCAGGAAGCGCTGAAGAAACTGGCGGCGTTTACGGTGAAGATTGGTTACCCCGACAAGTGGCGCGATTACTCGCTGCTCACAGTCGATCGCGGTCCGTACGCGTTGAATGTGCTGCGCGGCGAGACATTCGAAAAACATCGGCAACTCGAGAAGATCGGGAAGCCGGTCGATCGCAGCGAATGGGGCATGACGCCGCCAACCGTTAATGCCTACTACAATCCGAATCGAAACGAGATCGTGTTTCCAGCTGGAATTTTGCAGCCGCCCTTCTTCGATCCGAAGGCGGACGATGCGGTGAATTACGGCGGCATCGGCGCCGTGATCGGGCACGAGATGACGCATGGCTTTGACGATCGCGGCCGGCAATACGATGCAGTGGGAAACTTGCGGGATTGGTGGACGCCGGAATCGGCAAAGGCGTACACAGAACGCTCGAAAGGGATCGTCGCGCAATATTCCGCCTACGAGCCGCTGCCCGGCTTGCACATCAACGGCGAGCTTACCCAGGGTGAGAACATCGCCGATATCGGGGGAGTGAAAATCGCTTACACGGCGCTGCAAAAAGCGATCGCGAAGAAAGGGCCGCAACCGAAGATCGATGGATTTACCCCGGAGCAACGGTTCTTCCTCGGCTTCGCCCAGATTTGGCGCAACAACCAGCGCGACGAAGACCTGAAGCTGCGGCTCAATACCGATCCGCATTCGCCCGGACGTTTCCGCACGATCGGACCGCTCTCGAACTTCGTGGAATTCCAGAAGGCCTTCGAGATTCCGGACGGCTCTCCGATGATCCGCCCGGCGGATCAGCGGGTGAATATTTGGTAGCCGGTTTTGCGTCTGTACCGGCGGTCTATGACCGCCGAATGCTTTCCCCACGGCGGTCCTAGACCGCCGCTACAGGGCGATCTTGCCGCCCCAGGAAAGAATCTTCGCCTTCGTGCCGGCAGCTTCGGCTTCCTTGATGTCGCCGTTGCGATTGTAGAAGAGCGACAGGCTCGTCCAGCCAATCTGGTCGTTAGGCCGAAGTTCGGTCGATTTCTTTCCGGCTTCGATCGCCTCGGCGAAGCGGCCGATCTTCATCAACGCCATGCCGAGCGCGTGCCAGCCATCGAAGAAAGCCGGGTCCAGCTCGACGCATTGCCGATATTTTTCGACCGCGCTCTCCAGTTCGCCGATCGCCAGATCGCCATTCGCGTCATCGAAGATTTCTTCGACCGTCGGCATTCGAACTCGCCCGGTTACGACTGGGCCGGCGTGACCTGCAGTTTCGCGGCCTGTCGGCGATCGCGCAACCAATCGTAGAACACGATCGTGCGCTTCGCCTGGATGTAATTGGTTTCGAAATTTGTCTTCGCCTGCGCGTAACCGGCCGGGTCCGGCGGCTCACGCTTTTCCACCACGACGACAAGCCCGCCCGCCGCGGTCGGGACGAAGTCGCTGGACTCGCCGGGATTCAACTGGCGCACGGCGTTTTTGATCATCGGAAGATCGGGCGCATCGACTTTGGCCTGGGGCTCCTTGTCTTTTTCCAGTTTCGGATTTTCCAAAATCGAAAACGGCGGGATTCGCTCTGCGGTCAGGCCGATTTGCGCCAGCGCCTTATCGAGTGGCGTGGCGGCGTTGAGCGCCTCGCGAATCACTCGCGCGGTGTCGGCGCCCTTCGTGGAAACCACCTGGCGCACGCGCTCGGATTTCATCGCTTCGACGATCTTCGGTTTCGCCTCGTCCAACATAAGGGGCCGGGCGGGAGTTCCACCGATGAGATGAAGAACATAAAATCCATCCGGGCCCTGGACCGCGTCGCTGACCGGTTCCTGCCCCGTCAGTTGAAAGGCATATTGCGCGAGCTGTTGATTTGAAGCGAACCTGGGATCGGGCGCGGCCAGGGTGAATTCGTCCGTCGCCGCCAGCGGCGCATTAAACTTTGCGGCCACGTCTGCGAAGGTTGCGCCTTTCTCCGTGGCTGCCTGGCTGAAGTCATTGGCGCGGTTCGCGAGCTTCTGGAGCGCGTCCACGCGTTCCTTGCCGGCCAATTTTTTCTCCTCGTCGGACAAGGCGAAGGTGGCGAATTCCACGCGACGCTTTTCCTCGGTCTTGAGCTGCGCCTTATGCGTCTCGTAATATTTGGCGATATCTTCGTCCGTGATCGTTAGATCTTTTGCGAAATCTTCTTCGCGAAACCGGACGACGGCGACCTGCAGCTTTCCGTAAGCCTGTTCGTAGTATTCCTTGCTCTCGGATTCCGCGACCTGCACCGAAGTCCCGAGCAGATCTTTCACGCGCGCGAGCGACAACTCGTCCGAAGCGAGTTCTTCAAGTTGCCCCTCGTTGAAACCCATCGAGGGAAGGGCCTTCTGCGTGAACTCATTGTATTTGTTCAGGTCGAAAACACCGGCGTCACCGCGAAACGGGCGCAGGGTTCTGACCAGGTTCACGATCTCGTCGCGGGTTGGTTTAATCCCGAGCGCTTCTGCTTCGTGACGGAGGATGAGACGGTTGAAGGTGAAATCAGCGTATCGTTCTCCATCGCTCGTGGCCCCAAGGGTGAGTTCCTGCGAGAGAGTCAGGCCCAGGAGTTGGGAAAGATTCAGAAGGCGCGCGTTGCGCTGAAATTCCACCTGCGTGACGGGGCGATCGTAAAGGCTGCCGAGGTCGCTGATGCGATTCGCGCGGTAGTCGGTTTTGTTGAAGTAGAAAATGAACGGGACGGCAAGGATCGCGATGACGATCATCAGCCACCGGTGATGTTTGCGCATTACGGTAATCATATGGAGAAGCTTTCGGGGGTCCGAAGCGGTGCAGAACTTACGGTGAGTTCCATTTGAGCCAAGTGGTTTTCTCGGCGCGATACCGACGCGGCCCACAGGGCCGCGGCTACGAGAGGCGTTTTCCTTCGACGGCAGCGCGCACCTTCAGCCGCAAGGCATTCAAGCGAATGAATCCGGTGGCGTCGCTCTGGTTGTAGGCTGCCGCTCCGCCGCCTTCCATCGTCGCGATTTGCGGATCGTAGAGGCTCTTCGGGCTTTTCCTGCCAGCCACGATGATGTTGCCCTTGTAGAGCTTCAACCGGACGAGGCCGGTCACGTTGCGTTGTGTTTCGGTCACGAGCGCCTGCAACGCTTCGCGCTCGGGCGCGAACCAAAAGCCGTTGTAAACGAGCGTGCTGTATCGCGGAATCAAGCTGTCGCGCAGATGCATCACTTCGCGATCCATGGTGAGCGATTCCATCTGGCGATGCGCGAAATGCAGGATGGCGCCGCCCGGCGTTTCATAAACCCCGCGGCCTTTCATGCCGACGAAACGGTTCTCCACCATATCGACGCGGCCGATCCCGTGTTTCCCGCCAAGCCGGTTGACGCTTTCCATCACGCCCAATGGTGAGAGCGACCTTCCGTTCACCGCGCAACAATTTCCTTCAAGAAATTCGAGCTCGATAATTTCCGACTCGTTAGGCGCGTCTTCGGGCGAGACGCTGAGCTTGTACATTCCGCGCGCTTCCTCGGAGCTCGCGTCGAACCAGGGATCTTCGAGCATCCCGCTTTCGAAACTGATGTGGAGAAGATTCCGGTCCATTGAATACGGTTTGGCGGCGCTCGCTTCGACCGGAATGTTTTGGGCGGCGGCGTAGGCAATCATTTCCGCCCGGCCGGGGAATTGTTTTCGAAAACGTTCTTCACGCCACGGCGCGATGACCAGCAACTCCGGCGCAAGCGCGGCCGCGGTCAGTTCGAAGCGCACCTGATCATTCCCCTTCCCCGTCGCGCCGTGCGCGATCGCATCCGCCTTCTCGATGCGCGCGATCTCCACCATGCGTTTGGCGATAAGGGGACGCGCGATGCTCGTCCCAAGAAAATACTGGCCTTCGTAAATCGCGCCAGCCTGGAGCATCGGAAAGATGAAATCCCGCGCGAACTCTTCGCGCAGATCATCGATGACACACTTCGTCGCGCCGGTGCTGAGCGCTTTCGCCTCAAGGCCTTCGAGTTCTTCGGCCTGCCCGATATCGGCGCAGAAAGCGATGATCTCCGCGTCGTAGGTTTCCTTCAACCAGCGAAGGATTATCGAGGTGTCGAGTCCGCCCGAATATGCGAGGACGACTTTCATTTAATCTCCAAACGATATCTCAACGTCGCGCGCCGTCTGCACCATCTGGCTATCGGGCGGAACGAGGCGCAAGCGGTTGACGGCATCGGCGATCGGAACATGCCGGACCTGATAATTTTGGTAGCTCACCATCGACCCGAATTGTTTTTCGTGGATCAACTTCACCGCTTTCACGCCGAAGCGCGTCCCAAGAATGCGATCGAGCGTCGTCGGCGCACCGCCGCGCTGCAAATGGCCGAGAACCGTGCAGCGCGTTTCCTTGCCGGTGCGCGCGGCGATCTCCTGGGCGACGACGTTGCCGATTCCGCCAAAACGATCTTCGCCTTCTTCACTGCGTCGCATCACCACCTGTCCGTCGCGCGGCCTAGCTCCTTCCGCCACGACGACGATGGCCGAGAGGCTCCCGCGTTCGGCGCGCGCGTTCAAGGCCGCGGCGATCTTGTCATAATCAAAAGGAATCTCCGGGATCAAAATAATGTGCGCGCCGCCGGCGAGACCGCCATGCAACGCAATCCAGCCGGCGTGGCGTCCCATCACTTCGAGCACCATGATTCGTTTGTGGCTCGTGGCGGTGGTATGCAGGCGGTCGAGCGCGTCCATCACAGTGGCGACGGCGGAATCAAAACCGAACGTCATCGCGGTCGCTTCCAAATCGTTGTCGATTGTTTTCGGAACGCCGATGCAATTGATCCCGGCCGCCTGGAGTTGAAGCGCGGTCGCCATCGAGCCGTCGCCGCCGATGATAATGAGGCCGTCGACTCCCAGCTCTTTCAGGACGCGCCGCGCGTCGGCGATGACTTTCTCCGCGACCTCGGCGCGCTCGCCTGCTCCAACTTTCGCGATGAAGTGCCCGCGGTTCGTCGTGCCGATGATGGTTCCTCCGCGCGGCATGATGCCGGCCGTCGCCCGCCGATCGAGCAGCCTGTAATTTCCCGGCGGCAGCAAACCTTCGAAGCCGTCGAGAAAGCCGAGGACTTCCCATCCGAGCTTTTCGGCGGCGAGAACAACTCCGCGCAAGACCGCGTTCAGGCCCGGGCAATCGCCCCCGCTCGTCAACACGCCGATACGGGGCTTGGTCATTTGCGCTGCCGCAAACTCAAAGGGTTTTCTTCGGATCAATCATGCGTCCACCGGCCGACCATTGATCATGAAGCTGCCAGCCGCGCGCGAGAAGTTGGGCGCCTTCGTTGAAACGATCCGTGCTGCCCAGCATGACGACAATGAGCTGGCGCGGAATCACGGCCGTCCTCCCGCCTTCCTTGATGATTTGCGATTCGTGCTGGGCGGAGAGGATCAGGCAATCGCCCGCCCGCGCTGTCCGTCCGGTCTTGACGCCATCGACGCCATTCGTGCCGAGCAGCTCGTTGGTGTTGCGCAGCAGGTAACCCTTCTTCTGAGTGCCGCGAGTGAAAGCAATCTGACGTTCCTTTTGCGAAACGTAAAAGCGGAAGCCGGCTTTGTTTACCGCGTAGCGCGACAGACGCACGAGATCGGCCGCGGTCGAGAAGGGCACGGTTCGGTCGGCATCGATGCCATGGGGATTCAGAAAACGCGTGCGCTCCATTCGCAGCGTCTTCGCGAGCACGTTCATTTGGCTCACAAAAAGATCGACGGGCGAACCGTTGCCCGTCGCCGGAACAATCGACTGCAGCGCGCTGCCGACGTGGCTGGCCAGAGTGTAGGCGGCGACGTTGTCAGACTGGACGAGTGCTGCATAAAGAAGATCGCGCAACGTGATCCGGTCGCCGGGTTGAAAGCCGATCAGATTATCGCCGGTACCGACGAATGCTTCGGGCGGAATCGTCGCCATTTGATTCAAGTCGCCGCCTCTTTTTTCGGCCCAATCGAGCACCACCATTGCCGTCGCGACTTTCGTCAGGCTGCCGATCTGGCGTTTGTCTTTCTGATTTGATTGCTCGAGCACAAAGCCGGTTTGCGCATCCGCGATGACGAAGGCGCGAGCGGCTTGAACAGTCCGGGCGGCCGGCAGATAGAGCGCGAGCAGGACAAGAAGAATGAGAAAGCGGCGAGAAATGATCACGGTAAGAAAAACCGCAGCATCTTAATCGTCGCGGCTTCGTTCGCAACCCGCGAATGATTGTAGCGCGTCCGCCGCGGCGGACGTCCTTGCCGCGAGGAACCGATGGCGTTTCGCAGAAACGCCCTACAAATACAGGCGACGCTTAGCGCAACGCCATGTCGGCGCGCGTGCCGTAGCGAAAGGGATTCGGGCAGAGCACGAGATAAATCCGCTCTGCCGCATTCACGAGATCGAATGCCCGGGCGCGGCCAAGACCGCTCGCGCGCAATGTTCCCGCACGTCCTTGCAGCCGGCTGCCGCCCGCCATGTCGAATTCGTAAACAACGATGCCCTTATCGATATCCGTCACCCGCACATGCAAGGTGAGGTGTGACGCTCCAGCTCCCGCGTGTCCGAAGAAGAAACGGGCCACGGGACTGCCGCCGTCCACCAGCATGAATTCACCTTCAACGAGCCAGCCGGTACGGGGCGTTTCGTATTCCTTCAAGATTCGGGCGGGCGCGAGTTTCTCGAGCTGCTCTTTCAGATCGCCGGCAAATTCGACGGGCGTGAGCGCCTTGCGGATTGGCATTTCGCCGTCTGAGTTGGTCTGGTCGCCAGTGAAAACCGCGCTGTCGATGCAAAACGGCCGGATGTAGATCGCTTTGGGGGCGCTCGCACCGACGCCGCAATTGGTCGTCATGTAAACGCCTTTCGAATCCTTCGCATCGCCAGTAGTAGTCCGGCTGGTTGAGCCGCCGGCAACGTCAGTCTTGGTGACGTACATGTCGGCGCAGGAGCAAAAGAGGAAACTGCAAAAGATGGCGAGCAAAGGTTTCATAATTGGATAATCGATCATCCGCAGCGGGCCGGCTTCAGGACGGACCGACACAGATTGTTCCCGGCTAATGATGCAACTCCCGTGCCGTCCGTTGCAGAAAAAACCCGGCGCCGAATCGGGCGGAATGCACGCTGAACACCGTCTGAATTCCAGTAAGGAGCGTCAGTTTTTGCGGTCAGGGACAGATCACCGCGACCACCGTGCCCGTTCCCACCCGACCCGGATTCGGACCGTATCCTGGATCGGTTAGCACGATCGCGGTTCTTCGGGTGTCACCCGAGATCGTAGGACCCGACTTCGATATCGAACTGGTCACGATCACAGTAATCAATGATGGAACGCTGTTTGGTGGTCCCGAACTATTGCCTGGAGTACTAGTCCACGCGCCGCTGCAGATCGGGGGATTCGGGCTGGTGGAGCTGGCAAAGCCTTTGAAACCCGTCGGCGCCGGGCCCCCGCTCAGCGAATTAAAGTCAGCCCATTCCGCGCTCCAGAATGTCACGCGATTGCCGACTACTGCATTGCCATCGCCGATGACGAAGCTCCCTTGGATGCCTGGAGTCGGAATCGGTGTGGGAGTTGGCGTCGGCACAGGTGTCGGTGTGGATGTGGGGGTGGGGGTCGGAATTGGAGTAGGTGTCGGTGTTGGCGAAGGAATAGGGCTAGGGCTCGGTGTCGGTGCGGTAGTCGGGGCCAGTTTTGCGACAAAGACATCCATGAGGCCGCCCGGAATTTCTCCTCGGACGGGTGTACCCCAAGTCAAATCGCTGGAGCCCGCCAAATAGATATTCCCGCTCCCATCCACGGTCAGCGCGTTGCCAGAGTCGCTCGCGACGCTGCCGAGAAAGGTGTTCCAGATGAGCGCCCCGCCTGAATCCAGTTTTACGGCAAAGGCATCAGAGCTGCCGCTATAAGCGCGGTCGGGGGAACCCCAGGTCCCAAGGCTGAAGCCTCCCAGATAAACATTCCCGCTCCCATCCAAAGCTATCGCAGTCGCCCCGTCAGCCTCGTCGCTGGTACCAAGAAAGGTGTTCCAGGCGAGTGCTCCGCTCGAATCCAATTTCGCGGCGTACGCCTCCTGAGTTCCACTGAAGGGGCGGATCGGGGAACCCCACGTCATCCCGCTGATGCCGGCGACATAAACATTCTCACTCGCATCCACTGCCACCCCGAGGGCAGTGGCCCTTACGTCACCGAGAAAAGTGTTCCAAATGAGGGTGCCGCTTGCATCCAGTTTCGCGGCGAAGGCAGCATCGTCGACACCACTGTAGGCGCGAACAGGCGAAGCCCAGGTCGCAGTGCTATAGCCAACCAGATAGACATTCCCAGTCACATCCACTGCCACCGCGTGGCTTTGATCAGTTCCGGCGCTGCCGAGAAATGTATTCCAAGTGAGCATCCCGCTCGGATCCAGTTTCGCGGCAAAGGCATCATAGTTTCCGCTGTAAGCCCGAACCGGTGAACCCCAGGTCGTAGCGCTGTAACCCGTCAAATAAACATTCCCGATCAAATCCACGGCCAGCCCCTCGCCGGAGGCGTCCCCTCCCCCGAGAAACGTGTTCCAGATTAAATTTCCGCTTGAATCGAGTTTCGCGGCAAATGCGGCTCTGGGACCGGTGAAAGCATGGACGGGTGCACCCCAGGTTTCGTAAGTGAATCCCGATAAATAAATATTTCCGATGCCATCCAAGGCCAGCCCGCTGCTGCCTTCATTTCCACTGCCGCCAAGAAAGGTGTTCCAAACAAGATTTCCGTTCGAATCAAGTTTCGCAACAAAGCTATCATAGCCACCGTGGTAAGCGCTGACTGGGGAACCCCAGGTGGTATCGCTATAGCCAGCCACATAAACATTCCCTATTAGATCCACCGTCAGCCCTAACGCTTCGTCCGGCCCGGCACTGCCGAGAAAAGTGTTCCACGTAACCGTCGGATCGATGAAGAGCGGCTCGCTTCGGTCATACTCGCCTACCGCGAACGTGAGCTCAGAGTTCCCTTGGGCCGCGAATGCAATCCGCACTGGCACGTGTTTTCCGTCGCGTTCCTGCCACGCTTGCGGCGCGCTCTCGTTCACCGTGCCGGTTTGGAAGCCGACACGGAGCGATCCGTCGTCCTGAACGGTGAGCGGCGCATTGTAGCGCAAACGAATGTTGCCGGCATCGGCATGCGGCTCAATCCGATAGCTGCTGCGAACAACGGCGCCACTCGGCGCGTCGTAGGTCAAGGTAATGCCGTCCCAAAGATTCGGATAGGTAACCTGTGACAAAGAAGCTGCGCGTTGCGCACCCTTCGGCGGATCCGTGCTTACGGGATGAGTCCTGCGGGGATTGACGAACTGGACGCGGAGCGCGTGGGAGCCGCCGGCCACATACACAGCGTTCGCGGCAAACCCGAGGGTGTGTCCGCCCGACGTGAATTGAAGAATATCATTCGAAGTCGTCAGATCACCTTCGGAATTCTTGATGTTGGCTCCGCCGGACGCGATGAGCTCACTAAATGCAAGCTTTGGGTTGTGGAGGGAACAATCAGGTTCGCTTTGTCGCATGACAAAGACGACGGCAATGGCAAGCGGAAGCCAGAGTAGATTTAGCGATACACGGGGGGACATATGATTCTCCTAAGAATTGATCACCACGCTGTCATGGTGGTCAGGGTTTTGGTTCGGGATTCGGGGGACAGCGCGGTGGGACTTTGCCCAGACTTGACTCGCTGTCAAGGCTTCGATCAGCGCGATCGAAAAGCGGCGGCGCTATTTCGCCGCGATCCTGCGGCGAAATAAGGCCCGGACTTGTTTGCGATGATGAAATAAGACGGCGGCAAAAGCCAGGAATCCGGAAACGTAAGTGGCGGGTTCCGGCACGGCTGCCGGGACAACCTCATAAAAACCGCCGCCGAGATTGATTTCGACGGCGCCGACATAGCCCGTGAACCAGAAGCTGTTGAGATTGCCACTTTGGTTGGCATCAAAAATCAATTGATCGCCAAGATTGCCGCTCGACACACCAGCCGTGCCGGTCCAGTTGTCGATCGTGACGACGAACCCGCTTGGTATGAAGCTCGCAAATGTCAGAACGCCAACCGCCCCCGTTCCGAAATCGATATGCGAATTAGTAGCGCTGAGAGTAAGCGCGCCCATTCCGACCGCGTTCGTACCCCCTTCGCTGACGGTTCCCCGGTTGAACGTGCCGCCGTGGAGCATAATCGTCGCGGCATCATTAATCTGATTGTTAGCCGTAGAGAGAAGCAGCGTTCCGCCGGCATTAACCGTAATGCTGCTGGTAGATCCAAGCGCGTTTCCGGAGGCCGAGCCGGCCGTCAGGGTACCTCCGTCAATCGTCGTCCCGCCACTGAAGGTATTCGCGCCAGTGAGCGTGAGCGTTCCGGCGCCGGTTTTTTGCAGCGCTCCCGTACCGCTGGTTACGCCGCTTGCACTGATGTTACTCGGGCCGCCGAAGGTAGCGGTGAAACCGCCGTTCACCGTTCCACCGGTCAAGGTCAACGTGCCGGCATCCGAGTAAATCGTGCTGGCTGAGGCGAGCGTAATGGTGCCGCCGAAGCTGTTGGTACCGCTGATATTTCGGAAGGCGCCGGTGTTGCTGATTCCGCTCCCACTGAGAGCCAAAGGTTCGTTGCCAACGTTGATGCCGCCTTGAATCTGCAGAGCTGCGCCGGAAGCGACGGTTGTTCCGGCCCCGGTCGTTCCGAGCGCGGAAGCGTGTTGGATATTCAAAACACCCGCGCTAATTGTCGTTACTCCAGAATAAGTATTCGCGCCCGAAAAGACGAATTCGCCCGCGCCTGTTTTGGTGACGGTGGTTCCAGCCGCGAATTCCGAGATCGGGCCGGAGATTATCAGGTCGATGCCGCTGGGCGTCGTACCGCTCGCGATATTAAAAGTCTGGTTGCCATAGAGCACGTAATTACCTGCCATGGTCGAGGAGACGGCGTTCGCGTTACTGGTGATCGTTCCACCGAGATACAACAAACCGGTGCCAGTGGTTAAACTCGCGCCGCTCAGAGTCAAAGTTCCGACGTATTCATTAAAGTTATTAAGATTGAGCTGCCCAAGGGAGTTGATCGTCGCGGCCGCGCCATAAAGCTGATAGGCGGCGTTGAGCTGCACGGTAGCCGAGCTTCCTCCACCGCCGATGGTAATCGCGGGAGCGAGGACTAGGCCGGGCTTCGCCAGGATAAGCGTTCCTTGGCTGACAGTCGTGGCGCCAGTGTAGGTGTTTGAAGCGGCGCCGCTCAAGGTCAACGTGCCGGCGCCACTCTTGGTCAATCCGCCCGTTCCGCTGATCACGCTGGTCACGGTTCCATTTCCTGCGCCCATCTCGGTCAGGAGGAACCCGCCGTTATTGATCGCGCCGCTCAGCGTCAGCGTGCCGGAATCAGAACTGATCGTGCTGGCCGAACCCAGGGTAATCGCGCCGGCAAAGCTGTTATTACCACTGATGTTTCGGAAGGCGCCGTCGCTGGCGATCCCGGAACCGTTCAAGGCGAGCGCCTCTGTTCCAACCACAATCCCGCCTTGGATCTGCAACGCTGCTCCGTTCGCGACAGTTGTTCCAGACGCAGTCGAACCCAGGGCCGTCGCACTCCGGATATTGAGGACACCGCCGCTCACGGTAGTCGCCCCGCCGTAGTTGCTTGCCCCCGTGAGCGAGAACGTACTCGTGCCGGTCTTGGTAATGGCATAATCGCGGTTACCGGTGCCAGCGTTGATCGAACCGCTCAGGGTAACCACGCCGGACCCGCCTCCAGTCAGACTGAGCGTGACCGTAGAATTGGTGTTGGCGGCGATATTATTCGCGATGTTTTGCGCGCTCGACGAATTCTGGGTGATCGTATTGGCGGCGCCAGTAAAGGCTAAATCGCCGCCCCCAAGGAAGAAGCTTCCCGCTGCGTTGTCGAAGAAAAGGTTATTGAGTTGGAACGGGGTGGCAATGTTCTGGTTGAGCGCAACGAGGAGTGTGCCGGTGTTGTTCGAGCCGGCAAAGTGCAGGTCGGTCGTGTTGGCGCTGGGGGGAGCAATTGCCAAACTCCAGTTGGTCGCGGTGCTCCAGTTCGCGTTCCCTCCGTTGCCGGTCCAGGTGAAGCTACCCGCCCGGGCTGTGCTTCCGGTTGCAAAACAGATCAGGGCGCAAAGAAGGAGCGCTGCGCCGGTGGGCACAAACGCAAAGCCAGTCCCAGATGGCTTGCCAGAGAGCATTACCGGCTCCCAGATAGCGGCTTCCGTGCCTTGTCCTACGTATTATCCCTAGTGAGCTCTCCGTAGTTGGCCCACGTAGCCAGGAAATGCGAAAGCAGACGATGGTCGACAACCTACATTCCAGCGACCGCGTGGGGGATGTAGGGCTCTTCCAGCTTCGCCATCAAGTCGGGTGTGAGCTTCAACTCCGTTGCGCGAAGGGCGTCGTCGAGCTGCCCCGGCTTTGAGACCCCGATGATCGGCGCGACCACCCCCGGCTTATGCAAAAGCCAGGCAAGAGCGACCTGGGCCGGCGCAACCCCCAACTCCCCAGCAACCGCTTCGAGACGGTCGACCACCCGAGCGTCGGCCTCCCGAATTTGTTCGCCGTAGAGCTGATGGCTGTAGGTGTCGGTTGCCGCGCGCACCGTCTCGGCTCTTTGCTTTCCGGCGAGCAACCCGCGCGCAAGCGGACTCCACGGGAGCACCCCTATTTTTTCCTCCTGGCAAAGCGGCATCATTTCGCGTTCCTCTTCGCGATACATCAGGTTGTAATGGTTTTGCATCGTGACGAACCGGGTGCATCCGTGCGCCTCCGCGGTGTAGAGCATTTTCGCGAATTGCCAGGCGGACATCGATGAGGCGCCAAGGTAGCGCGCCTTTCCGGCCCGCACTACGTCGTGCAGCGCCTGGAGCGTTTCTTCGATCGGCGTCTCCGCGTCGAACCGGTGGATTTGATACAGGTCCACGTAATCGGTGTCGAGCCTCCGCAAACTATCGTCGATCGCGTGCATGATGTGCTTGCGGGAAAGCCCGCGCTGGTTTGGATCGTCACCGACCCGATAAAAAACCTTGGTCGCTATCACTATCCTGTCCCGTGTCGGACCGAGGTCTTTCAGGGCGCGCCCCAGCACTTCCTCGCTCGCGCCTAACGAGTACATGTCGGCGGTATCGAAGAAATTGATGCCGGCTTCGAGCGCCTGCTTGATGAGCGGCCGGCTCGCCTCTTCATCGAGCACCCACGGGCGCCATTTGCTCGATCCATAGGTCATTGTGCCCAGACAAAGCCGCGAGACCTTCAGGCCGGTCGAACCAAGTTTCACATATTGCATGGTGAAGCCAATAAAAACAGAGTTGCTGTCCGCCGCCTTCGCCCGCAGTTATTTGTCGGGCGGGAAGTCAGCGCCAGGGACGCGGACCGTTGGCAGCTACCGCCGGCTCAGGTGTCGGCGCGACGGGCCGCTTGTCGCGTGCCGGTCTCAACTCGACCGGGCTGGAACTCGTGCAGTCTTCGCACCAATGTCTTTGCGCGCTATCGAGGCGCTTGCGCGCCCCGCAATGGTCACAAACAAAAACTTCTTTTCTCACGCTGACTTAGTGTGTACGGCGGACGTGCCCCTTTGCCAAGCGTTGTTTTCGCGAGCCTCGAGGCCGTTAGCCCGGAAAACCTCCCGAAATGGATCGACCCCCCGGCCAAAAAATCCGTTCTCCGGGTGAAAAAAGCTTGCCAACGATGCGCCAGTTTCTACAATGCGCAGGAATTCGGAGCCTTTTCTCATGAACCTAATGATTGCAGTGAAGCGCGCGGTTTTTGTTCTCCTAACACTCGGCGGCCTGGCCCTCTATGCGGTCGGCGCGAATGAAAAGCCGCCTTGCCCGCTTCCCGCGGAGGAGAGCACTTCCTCCTCCGATCCGGCGCAATCGCCCGAACATCCGCAGTGCTTGGAGAAGGTCTTCCATAATGGAATGAACATTTGTCTGCCGTGTCCCGCTGCCCAAGCGCATATCACCCAGCACGGCGACACGGATCTCGGTCCCTGCACTAAGCCGGGGAACGAAACCCCGCCGGGCCACAGCTAGGCTCCCCACAAGACGGTTTCGCAGGAGGAGGCGGCGAATCCAATCTCTCCGCTTTGTTTTCATTTTCCTTTTCGCTGCGGCTGAAAGCGGCTGCTGGGAAGGAGTGACGCGCGAAACTCTCGCGACAGTGCTTTCCGTGGAAGGCGCTGCCACCGTTAGCCTTGATGGCGGCCAAATTTTCTCGCCGCTGCTGGCCGGTGCGCACCCGGGCAAACGCAATCTGATCCAAACGTCCGCTTCTTCCCGCGCTTCCATCGCCCTGCTCCCGAATATCCTTTTGCAACTCGAACCGGACACGCGGCTCGAAATTATGCGAATAGCCATGACAAAAGATGGCAACGAAACCGGCGACTCGATCCGGGGACGATATGCCGGTGTGAAACTGCTCAGTGGGCGCCTTGTCGCGTCGCACGTTTGGGGGGAAGCGAACGCGGACTTTACTATAGAGACTCCGAACGGCGGTCTGGTCGCCAAATCCAATTGTCTATTCTCCCTTCAGGTGGACGAACACGCCACTCGCCTGACCTGCGCGAGCGGAACGGTCGGTTTTGCCCCGCGCAAGGGCGGCGCGGTTGTAGCGATCGCGCCGGGATTCATTGGTGAATGGTCCGCGAATTCAACGAGCCTCATCCCGGGCGAAAGCGAAGCGCGCGGACAAAAAGATCTCGAGGAAGCGCTGGCCATAGAACAAAAATTGCGGGCCCTCAGCGCTCCGATCTCCCACGCGCCGCCCGCCTTGCAGAAGGCGAAGTAACAAGAATTTTCAGCCGAGGCGCAGAATTAGCTTGGAGGAAAGATGTGCAGATCTTTCCACAGTTCTCTGGCCGGACCGTCGCGCTGATTTTCTGCGTCTCGGCTTTTCTGGCGGTTTCCTCTTTTGCAACGCCAAGTGAAGAGATCGGGAGCGCCGTCGCGGCGGGCAGCTCCGGCGACGTTTCGCAAACACGCCCCCACCAGTTCTTGAGAGCCTTCAGCGCCATTGCGTTGCGGGTCCCGCAGCGCGATCTCCCGACTTACGTTACCGCCGCGATCGATCTGCGGCCTGACTTGTCCGGCAGAATCGTGGCCGTCGCCGTAAAAGCGGCCATCAAGGACTCGGAAACGCACCCAGGCGCCCTCTGCCGGATGATCGAGAGAATCGTCACGGCCGCGATCGCGGCGAATCCTCACGCGGCCGTTTCCATTGCCCAGGCAGCGGTGGCTGCATCTCCGGAAATGCGCACATGCGTGGTCGAGGCGGCGATTTCCGCAGCGCCCGGCCGGGCAGCGGCCATTCAGAATGCCACCGAATTGCGCGGCGCCGCCTTTGGCTTTCTGTCGTTTTCCGAGAACCAGGAGACCGGATTTATTTTTAGCGTCGCAACCTTGAGCCCGGCGAACATTTCGGATCTTCGTGGCGACGAGACGGTCAACTCACCCGAGCAGCCGCCATCGCACTGACGCCTCGCGAACGCCCATTCGGCGCGGAGTCCAGCCGCCTGTTTCAGAGAAGGTTTGCATTTACTTCCCTTACGTCCAATTATCCGGCCCAATGAAATCGACGAAGGTCATTTCCAACCCAAACCGCTCGCTCCGGGCGTTCGCTTTGGGAATATTCGCCCTCGCGATCTTTCCTTCCTTTTCCCTCTTCGCGCAGGAAACGCTTGTCGCGGTCGCCGAGACGGTCGAGCCCACGCCGCTGATCGCGCCGGAGCAATCGATCGACCTTTCCGCTGAGCTCAATCCTCCGCTCCCCGTCGCCACGGCCGATTCGGAAAATGACACCAGTCTGGCGCGCAACATTGATTCCGGAATCCCACGCCGCTTTCATTATTCGCTGAGTCTCAGCGTCCGCGGCGTCTACGACGACAACATAAATCTTTCCCACGACGCCCGCGTCGCGGATTTCTATTCCACGATCGAGCCGGCGATCATGCTCGGTTTTGGCGACATCGATGCACGGGTGGAAAATTATATCCGGCTCGATTATCTGCCGGCCGTCTTCCTCTTCGCGGATCATTCTGAGAACAATTCCGTCCAGCACGTCGTCCGCGCGGAAGGCCAATATCGAATCAACCGTCTCACCTTAAACCTGAGCCAGATGGTCCAGATCATGGACGGCGTGGACGTGCAAACGCAGAACACCGCCGGCAGCCTCGATCAACAGGTCAACCTCGATGTCGCCGGCCGGACGCGTTTCAACATTTATACGACGCATCTCAACGCCGCCTATTATCTAACCGGCAAGACCTTCGTTTCGAGCGGGGCTGATTATACGGCGACCCATTATTCGCAACTCATCAGCTCCGAAGTGTTTTCCGCGAACCTTTTCCTCAATTACAACTACAGCCCGAAAATGATCGTCGGCGTCGGCGGCACCTTTGGCGACAACCGCGTGGACGCGCCCAATCCGGACCAGACCTTTGAGCAGGTCAACGTCCGTCTCTCCTATCAAGCCACGGGCAAAATCGATTTCGTCGCTTCCGGCGGTTGCGAATTCCGTCACTTCGAAGGCGACCTGCGCGACCAGTATGTCTCGCCTGTTTTCGAAATCGGTTTCCATTACGAGCCTTTCGACGGCACCAAGATCTCGCTCACCGCCAATCGCCGGACACTTAACTCCGCCGTCCTCAGCAGCCAGGATTACGCGGTGACAAATTTCAGCGCGGGCATTCAGCAACGCCTGCTCAATCGCTTTTATCTTGGCGTCAACGCGGGCTACGAGAATTCGGATTACTTCAGCACGATTTCTAATGCCGGATCGACGCGGCAGGACGATTACTTTTTTGTTCAACCTTCGATCGCCGTCAGGCTGACTAGATTCTCGAGCGTGGGCGCGTATTATCTCTACCGGGCCAACAGCAGCTCATTCGATGCATTTAGTTTCCATGACAATCAGGTTGGCCTGCGCGCTTCGCTCAAGTTTTAAGCGCTCTTTCTGCGCTGGCCTGATCGCTCTCGCCCTGGCGCCGCTGACTCTTTTCGCCCAAACGCCCAGCGCCCCGCCCGATTCCGCCCGAACCCTTCTCGCGCCCCCGCCCTCGGTCGCTCCGCAAAGTACGACTGCAACCAACGCGGTATCCGCGCCGTCCGGTTACGTCTTAAGCGCGAACGACCAGGTCGCGGTCGAGGTCTTCGGCGAGGACGATCTGCGGACAAATGGACGCCTCAATGCCGAAGGTAATTTGAGCCTGCCATTGCTCGGCTCAGTGCACCTCGCGGGATTAAACCTCACGCAGGCCACTTCGCGCGTGACGGAGCTTTACGCGCGCGATTATCTCGTCAATCCGAAGGTCAACGTAATGCTCGTAAGCTACGCCAAGCGGCGCTTCACGATCCTTGGCCAGGTTAACCGGCCGGGAAGCTTCGAAATGCCGGACGGCAGCCCGATGGGGATCGATCTTCTGGAAGCCGTCGCAATGGCTGGCGGCTACACTCGCATCGCCGCGCCGGAGCGAATCACGGTGCGCCGACGCGGAGCGAACGGCGATGAAATTTTAAAGATCGATGGGAAGCGGCTCGCGCGCGGGGCCAGTGGCGCAAACAGCAGTTTCAAGGTGCAGCCGGGCGATACGATCACCGTCGGCGAAAGTATTTTTTAGCGTCCGCTCATGAACACTTCGGCGCCATCGCCCCAAAGTTCCGCCGCCACGGCGGAGCCATCCCCGCTGCCGAAGCTCTCGTTAGGCAATATCGGATTTGAGAGCGGCAGTCGTTTCGATTTCCGCAAGGTCTGGCACACCGTCCTCGAGAAGCTTTGGATCTTCGTCCTTTGCACCGTCGCCGGGCTTTTCCTGGCCATCGGCTACCTCGCCCGCACTCCGAAACTTTATCAGGGCCACATTGTTCTGGAAGTCGACATTCAGGAACCAAGCCTGGTCCGGACCGACGATGGCGCGAGCCGGATGCGGACCGCCTTCCTGGCGAGCCAGGATGCCTTGCGCACGATCGAGCAAACCCTGACGAACCGCACGCTGCTCGCGCGCGTCATTCGTTCCGAAGGATTGGCTGATGACGAAGGAAAAGCGCTCCTGGGCCGCACCAAAGGTCCCGCGCCCGCCGCAAAAAAAGAAGCAGTGCCCGGTTCTAAATCGACGGGGCCGGAGCCGGCGTTTTCCCAAATCGAGGAAGCGCTCGGGGGCGCCCTTTCCACCATGGTGAAACCGGTGGTTCGTCGCGGGACGCGGCTTATCGATCTCTACGTGGTGAATCAGGATCCGGCCCTGGCCCAGCGTCTTGCCGAGGCAGTCGGACGCGAGTACATCCGCAACTCCATCGAGCGCCGCGCGTCATTCGCGGAAGATACGCTCCGCTATTTGTTAGAAGAAGAAGAGCGGCTCAAGGCCAACCTGCAAAAGAGCGAAGCCGCGGTCGCCGAATATAAGGCAAAGACTCCCGACGCCCTTCAGCTCGGTGGCGGCGCGAACTCAAACACCGGCCAGAATACTGGCGTGCGCGGAGGCGGCGTTGAAGAAAAGCTCCAGGAACTTAATACCAAATCGTCCGCGGCGAGATCTGAGCGGATGCGGTTGGAAGGCGAGCTCGCCCAAATCGAACTAGCCGGAGACAACATCGACAAACTGCTCGCCGTCCCGAGTATCGCCTCGGCGCCGGCGGTCGTGGAGCGACGCCGCGATGTGGCGCAGGTCGAAGCCGCGCTTGCCACCTTGGGTCAGCGCTACAAGGAAAAACATCCGCGCATGATCGCGGCTAAAGCGGCACTGAACGAAGTGCGCTCCTCTCTGAAACAGACTGTCTTGCAGCAGCCGGCGGTGCTGAAGAACGCAATCGAGCAGGCGCGCGCCGCGGAAAACTCGTTGCGCTCCGCGGCGGGCGATCAGGAAAAAGCCGCGCTTGCCCTGAATAAAGCAGCGATCGGCTATCAGGAATTGGCGCGCCAGGCGGATACCGATCGTGCCCTTTACGAAAGCGTTTTACGCCAGATCAAAGAGACTGATTTGACGAAGGGAACGAAAGCAAACGCGGTCAGCATCGTCGAGCATTCGCCACTGCCCGGAGGGCCGGTCAGTCCCAATCCGCTGAAGTCGATCGCGCTCGGATTACTTGGCGGAATCGCGGCCGGGCTCGGAATTATCTTCGGCGCCAACGCGCTCGATCGGTCGGTAAAAACTGTCGATCAAGCGGAAGCAAGCTTCGGTCTTCCGGTTCTCGCCGCCGTTCCGGAAGTTCGCCCGGGCAACGCAACGGATCGAGGCGATAAGGATAAGGAACCAGTCGGTCCGTCGAGTTATCGTCTCGTGGCGGAGGCGCCGGAGGGTCCGGCCGCGGAAGCGTTCCGGAATCTGCGTGCCGCGCTTTCACTCCTTGGTCCCGAGTCGGAACGGAAAGTTTTTCTCTTCACCAGCGCGCTGCCTAACGAAGGCAAGAGTTTCACCAGCGCGAACTATTCTCTCTCGCTAGCGCAGCAAGGCCATCGCGTTCTCTTGATCGACGGCGATCTTCGCCGGCCCAGCCTCCATAAGATTTTTCGCCAGGTGGGATCGACCGATAACGGAAAGGCGGAAGGCGACGAAACGCAGCGTGGCATTGTCGATTATCTCGTCGGTGACGTCACCCTCGCCGAAGCCGTGCGGGCGGTTTCCGCGCGCGATGTCGATATTATCGGAACCAATCCCTCTTCATCGGGCGGGACGATTACCGCGACGGGCGGCCAGCTCAGCGTTCTGGCCGGCGGCCGGCGCGCGCCAAATCCGGCGGAGCTTTTGAGCGGGCGTTCCTTCGCGGAACTCGTGGCGGAGGCCGGAAAGAATTACGACCGCGTCGTCATTGATAGCGCGCCCGTGCTCGCCGTCAGCGACACCCTTCTCATGACACCGTTTGTGCAAAGCGTGTGCATGGTGGTGCGAGCACGACGGACGGCGCGCAACGCCGTGCAACGCGCGATCCTGCTTTTAGGCGGTTCCGGAACTCGGCCGGCTGGAGTTATCCTGAATCGCCTTCCCCGCAACCGCGGCACCGACTACTATTACTATTATGCCTCGCACGGTTACGGCGCCGGCGAAGGCTCCTACAGCGGCGGCTACTCCGATAAGAAAGCAAAGAAGAGAAAGTAGTTATCGGTTATTGCTTATTGGTTGCGATTTCTGACTTCTGACTTCCGATACCTTCCATCTGGAAGAGCCCCAACAAATCCCCAGATAGGTCGCGACGAAGAGTTGGATCGATAGAATCTGAAGCGGGAAATCCACCAGGGCATGGAGCGCCACTCCCGCAAGCGCGAGGACCGCGCAGGGAAGCAGAATGCGCTGGCGATTATTCCAATCACCGGCCTTGAAATAATTGTGAAGCGCCGCTGCGATTCCGCCGAAAAACAAAGCCGCAATCGAAGCGCTGCCGAACCATCCCCACTCCAGGATTGTTTGCAGATAATCCTCGTGCAGGAAACGCCACGTCCCGCGCAGGCCGTTCCCAACCTCCCGCTGATAATGCGGAAAAATTGCCTGAAATGTTCCGGGCCCAAACCCGAACCAACCCGCATCGCCGACTCCGCCAAGCGCGACACGATCCGCCGCCCAGCGCGCATCCAGTGGCAACTGCGTTGTGATTTGTTGCCAGCGCAGCATCGCTCTGTCGAGATGCGCCGCTTGTCCAATGGCGATGGCCGTAAGAGTCACGACGAGAACTCCCACAATTAGCACGCGCTTCTCCGCCCGCACCATCATTCTCGCAGCCGGCCGCGCGACCGCTGCGATCATAGCCAGGCCGAGGATCACACTGACAGCCTGGGCCATTCGCGATGTGTTCGAGAAAATGGCCACGGCGATGAGAACGAGCGTGGTGATCCATGTCGCCCGCGCGATGGCCGAAGATTGCCGCGCCATCGTCCAAAGCGCCAATCCGCCGACTGGCGGAAGCACCAGGTTCAGAAATGCTCCCGCGTTAGCGTGATAATAATACGTCGCAAAAAAAGGATAGATTTCCTTGTTCCGCTCCGGTGCCGATTGCCAGAACATCATTTCGGCGCCGGTCCCTTTTTGGATGAGCCCGAGGAACGCAATCGATCCGCCGGCAATCGCAACGGCGTGCCAAAGGCGCAGCAGCCAAGCGGGTCGCCGCGATAAGTCCGCCACGAAGATCGTCACGCCAATCAAGGCAGTCGTGCGCAGCATCCAGGCGAAACTCAGAACGTAATCAGCCGAGCCCGGCATTGCCGACCAAATCGCACCGACCGGAACGAAGTTTCGAAACGTCGGGTCGTAGATCGCGTTTGCGTTCGCGACCATCCACCATCCCAGCAGCAAGATCACTCCGGCGATGATCGCGAGGCCGCGCGACAGGAACGGCCAACGCCAGTCGAGAAGCAGCGAAGCGGCCCAAAATGCGAGCACGAGAGCGAGCGATCCACTGGTTATCTCTATCGACCACGCCGTCGTTCCGCCGTAGAGCCAGGGCGCCGCGACCAGCGTCGCCAGGAAAAGCCATCGCGCCAGATCCCGCAAACTACCGCGCCCCACGGATCGGATGATGCGGCGCCAATTCATCCAGCGAGAAAAGCATTCCGGCCGACGATTGCAAAGCCCGCTAATCTCCGAGGGCAGACTTTCTACTTCCTCCTTTCCTCAGCGTCCCTTCCCGAACAGCACCGTGTACACAGTCTTGAGCACGATCATCGCGTCCAGCTTCAGGGAATAATGCCGGATGTAATAGAGATCGTATTTCAACTTCTCGATCGCGTCTTGATCGCTCTCGCCGTAGGGATAATTCACCTGGGCCCAACCCGTGATTCCCGGCTTCACTAAGTGCCGGAAATGATAGAATGGAATCTTTTGTTCGTAGCGCTCAGCGCACTTGATCCATTCCGCCCGCGGACCGATCAGGCTCATGTCCCCGCGCAACACGTTGAAGAGCTGCGGTAGCTCATCGAGCCGTAATTTCCGGAGCCAACGGCCTGCGCGGGTGATGCGAGGATCGCCTTCACGCGTGTAAATGTCCGCTTCTTCCTCAGCGATCGTTTCGTCCCGCATCGTTCTCAACTTGAACATCGTAAACAACTGGCTTTCCCGTCCAACACGAGGCTGCCGGAAAATCGCCGGCCGCCCGCTCTCCATCCAAATGATCAGAATCGTCACCACGAGCACCGGCCAAAGAATCAGAAGCAATAGCGCGGACAGAATGACGTCGAACAAGCGTTTGACGTAGTGATAAGGCGAAATACGCGCGAGCTGAAAGCCCATCTGCAAGGGCCAGAAAGGATCGAGCGCCTGGACCGGGACGTAACGCCAATGAGCTTCATAGAAGGACTCCAGCGTGTAGACGCGCGCGCTATGGAACTGCGTCCGCACCAGACGCTCGAGCAAATCCGGATGCATCCGGTCGACGCGTTCCGCAAGGATCACGCCGTTGTAGTTCTTTCCGAGACGCTCCAGCTTGGTCGCGATGTCGCCTTCGATGATCGGTGAGCCCGGTCCCGCTATCCGCTGGCCGATCCGCTCACTCTGCAGATCGACAAACTCAAGGCGCTGCCGATTCGGCGACTTCCGATAAGCGTCGTAGAAACGGGCCGCGACCTCGCCGCTGCCGATAACGAGAAAGGTGCGGTTGGCCGTGGATTCGGCGACAAAGCGGCTAACGACTCGGCGGTAGGCCAGCGAGACCGGAATGAACACGAGAAAACTCAGCAGCATCACCGCGCGGCTGGGATTCATCGATTGATCGTAAGTCGCCGCCGAATAAATCAGCAAAGCGCTGAGGGCAGCTGCCGACAGGAGCGCCAGAATGCACTCGGTCGTGAACGACAGTGTGCGCATATCGGTATGGCGATCGTAGCCACCGATGACGAAGAAGGCCGAGATGATGACGGCGAGTTGAATCAAATCGACCACGATGAACTGCAGGGGGGTTGTGTAAAACGCGTCGTGTCGGAGAAAGCTAAAGAGAGCGTAAATGCCGATCCAGCAGGCGACATCAAGCGTGAGGAAAAGCAGCGCAGGCACCCAGTCCTGACTTGGCCCTCTCGCGCGAGAGGGGCTGAGTTTCTCGGGGATGGCGTTTGCTACTGAAGCAGGCGACGCCGCGGTAATAGCAGGATCCTGCGATAGCTGCGGCGGATTAGAATAAATGGGGTCGCCTGTAATCATTTTCGTTCCAAATAGACGTAGAGAAAATTAGCAGGCCACGCGCCTTCCTAGCGGGAAACTAGCCTGTTCCACAACCTAACGTGTCTCTTCAGTCCTGTCAGGAACAGACTCGGTCCACCGTCTGCTGTGACCGCTGATAATCTCTT
Organism: Verrucomicrobiota bacterium; assembly: GCA_041167565.1. Lineage (GTDB taxonomy): Bacteria > Verrucomicrobiota > Verrucomicrobiia > Chthoniobacterales > UBA10450 > AV80. The sequence continues at coordinate 45,351 of JBEEHU010000015.1, forward strand.
CGTACAATTGTTCGGTTTGGGCGACCGGTTGTTCCCAGGAGAGTTCACGCTTTACGTCTTCTCTCTTAGCGACCAAAGCCATTCGCTTTTCGGAATCCGCCATCGTTCGCAGGCCGGCCGCCAGACTGTCAATGCCTAAGGGCACGGCCAGACCGGCTCGTTTATGAATAAGTGGCGCTATTCCGCAGGATTCGGTCAGCAGAACCGGCACACCCGCGGCGACAGCTTCGCCGGCCGCGTTGCCAAAATTTTCATTTAGGGAGGGCAACACGAACATATCCGCTGCGTCGAGAGCTGCCTTCAGTTCCTCTCCGTAGAGTGGTTCCTCCAGCCGAATGTCTTTGCAGCGCGGTGAAGCCCGGATCTGATGCGCGAGTCGTCGTTTGTAATGACTCTCGGATACCGGCCCGGCAATGATAAGCTTGGCGTGCGGAATATCTGCCATCGCAAACGCGCTGACCAGATCATGGAGATTTTTCTTCGAACTGATGCGGCCAAAATAAAGCACCAGCGTGTCATCCGCCTGGACTCGCCAGCGTTGTCTCATTGCTTCTCCGCCAGAAAGATTCTCGAATTCGTCGAGATCTATGCCGTTAGGGCGAACAACTAGCTTTATTGGCGAAGCCAGTTCGCGCAATTCATTTGCTTCAAGCTCCGATGTAGCAACGATCGCCGAGGCATGTTTCGCCATCCATTTGGTCAAAGTAGAGTTGTAGATTCGTTTGGAAAATAAGCTGCGTTCTCTTGGAACGAACATCCCCATCGGCTCGAGGACAAATGGTACCCCGGCCCGGAAACTTAGCCTTGCTGCCAACGGGCATAAGAGATTGTAAAGCCCGTAACAATGCACCACGTCAGCGGCTCGCACCTCCCCGACGACTTCCCGTTTACGGCGAGGCATTTGACGGGTTCTCCTACCCAACCACGAAACGTATTGCACTGTAATACTACCGAATACTGCGATATCGCGCCGCGCAGGGCTTCTTGAGTCGAACGTTACAACTCGCACACAATGACCGCGCGCAACCAGCGCCTTCGCTAGCGCATGCAGACGTTTCGGCGGACCGCCAAACTGGAGCTCCGGATAATAGTAAGGCGCGACAAACAGTACGCGCATAATACTTAGAAATGAGCCTTTATGGCATCCATTGTCGGCACAGGCTTGCCGGGGAACAAGGCTCGACGCCAGTTTGGCATAAGGAGAGTCACAGCAATTAAAACCATCGCGCTTTTGGCGGTCCAGTTTAGCACATACGCTATGTCATCTTCTGCCTTAATGGCGGCGTAAAAGACATAAGGCACTGTTGCCCACCACAAGGCGTTTCGCGACGCCAGCCGACAGATGAGACGAAAGAAGGCCCCGAAACAAAGCGCGTAAACACCGCATCCGATCACGCCGCCAACCATACCGAAATTCGCATACATCTCGCCGGCGAATCCCAGGTTCATACTGGTGTTCTCCACCAGCTCCAGACCGGCGAAGCGCGCCATGTTTTCCTGTCCACCTGAGGTGGCTTTTTTGCTCGCAATCAGACGAGGCAACGCAGCTGCTTCCAAAGCTCCATATATGGTCTCACCCGCCGCAAAAGGTTCTCGCAACGGCACCCATTGCATCACTCTGTTCAAGATCCATCCTTGGTTGTAGCGCGCGCCCATTTCCGACAAGAAGCCCTCGTCCAGCTTACCTGTGATGGTTTCATAAAAACTCGGGGGTAAGAACCTAATCCAGCGAATTGTCTTATCAAAGATAGATGGATTAACCGTGTCTTCAAAAATCTCAGCGTCGTCTGATGTGCTGTAGCGAAGCTGCCATTTTGCTTCCTGCAAAGCGGGCAACAGAAGCAAGGCCAGAAGGAGTGCAGCAAGGGTTGTTTGCAGGCGAGGGCGAAATCGATACAGCCATATCCCAAAAGTCCACAGCGACCACAGGAGAAGATTATGGAACATGGCGGATTCGGCGGCGAACATAATTTCCAGGCCAAGCACCAGAGCGACACGCCAGGACCAGCCCGGCGCCGCCAGGAGCATCCGAGCGAAAACGGACAAAAATCGCAAGTTCGAAAATAGTACAAAGACAAACGCCAAAGCGGGAACTTTGACAAGATTACCAAGAATTAATCCGACAACGCCTACGAGGCCTATTACGTCAATCTCGACGAGAAGCCCAGGCGAAGGGTCCGTTAGATGGGCCTGGCCCAACCGCTGGAGAGGCAAGCGAATCAAACTCGCAAACCAACACACGGCTGTGAGAACGACGGCTTGGCCTGCGAATGCGTAATACTCGCCGATTCGATCGCCCATAAAATGCACCGGGTCATTCGTCGGGTGATATAAGGCGAACCACGCCGCCAAAATGTATTGGAGGCAGACAACAAGAACGGCGAAGTGCGGAAAGGGCACCAAAAACCTCGCAGCGTAGTGAAGATGCGTTGCTATGAGCCCCACCAGAAAAAGGGTAACACCGATCCAGATGCTGATAAAAGAATACCACTGCCATGATCCGGCCGCGAGTAGAGCCCCTACTGTAAACGCGAGGCCCCATTGTGGCCCGGTGAGAAGCAGGTAGAGGCGTCTCGTCGGAGTTACAAAGGGCTGAGAATTCATGGCATCGACCTCTCCGCGTAAAGGTGAGCAACAGTTTCAACCGTCTGTTGAAACGACGGAAGCGAAATATCGCTATTCCCAACCTTTGGCTGTTCGTCTGCGACACTCACGATTGCATCCGAAACCGCGTCCACATTACCGCAGCTGAATACACGGTTATGGGTTGAAACGCCCAAATCGACGCTACAGCCGCACTGATCACTGATAATGCAGGGCAACCCGCTGGCCATTGCTTCGTTGACGACCAAGCCCCACGTCTCACCATGGTCGCTTGGCAGGACCAAACAATCCGCTGCCACATAGGCTCTTGAGATTTCGGTCTGATTCAAGAACCCCGCGAACGAAGCCGGAGGCTTCTCGTCGGAGGTCGGAGGTCGGAGGTCGGAGGTCAGGTCGTCCGCTTCCTGGTCGAAGGCGACATTGCAAGATTGGCGGAGCTCAGCGCCAAGCTCTCCACTGCCAACAAACAAGAGATGGATGTTCGGTAATCGATTGCTGGAGATTAGTGATTGGGCAGCCTTCACAAGATCGAGCGGCCGTTTCTTGGGAATAAATTTCCCGCAGAAGAGCACGCAGAACGCGTCGGGAGCAATCCCCCACTCGCGCCTGATCTCCGAGCGCAGATCTCTGATTGCTGCTGCCTGGTTTTCGAAGCGTTTGTTATCGACCGCATACGGCGTCGGATACAGACGTGTTTTGGCGACGCCGAATTTCTCATATAACCGGCGATTGGCCGACCCGATGTAAAGAAAGCGATCGATGCGTTGAAAAAGCCGGCCCAAAACGAGACGCTTGATAGCGCGCTTCCAAACCGATATCGGCGCAATATCATTGCTCTCACCTCGCAGCCAGACTTCTGCGCCTGCCTTCGTTGCTGTCCAAGCAGCCTGCCAGTATCCCGCCACCTGCCAGCCCTGAATCCAAATCGCCTTTACCCCCGCTGATCGCATGCGTTCGACCAGCGACTCCTTGGCTTGGCAGCGCCAAAACGTGTTCGGTGTCGCCCCGGGAACCGAATCAAGAAATCGATGCGGATAGCCCGACAGCAAATCCAAATCCCAGGAGAAGGATTGCCCAAAACCCGGGTCATGGCTGCTTCGGGTTCCGTGCCGGGTTAGATACCAGACTTCAAAAGGCACTCGTCCATCCCGGGCCAGAGCTTGCCAGAGAGGAACTTGATATTGAATCGGATGAGTAGTTAAAATCGCAAGCATTCCGGGACTCGGATTCAGGGTAGTTAATCGATTTCGCCGCTCCTGACTATTCGAGTTTATGAGGCGCCTTTCCGAAACGAAAACATAAGCTCCGATCCCTGCCATTTCCCTGGCGTTCGGCCTCGCGTGATGGCGCCGATATCGTAGGGGCCTGTGTCGGCGACGACGAATTCTTCCCGGCGAGCCTCTATCCAGACACGATCAAGCAATTGGGGATGCACGAAACCCCACGCATGATGCCAGCCGTTCGGATCAGCCGCACGTCGCTCAAGACTCCCATTCGGTGTAAAGCAAACAAAGAGGCCTCCCGGCCGCAGCAGTCGCGTGGCGGTTTTGATCGTTGCCTCCACGGATGGGACATGCTCCAAGACGTGCGCGGAGAAAAAAATATCGACCGAGCTATCTTCAACTTCATCCGGAGTGCGTAATCGGACGCCCAGTTTCGTTGCGGCAAATTGCGCGCGTTCCGCTCCGATCTCGTAGCCGACGACATCATAACCGGCTGCCTTTAGCTGGTAGGCGCCATAGCCCCAGGAGCAGCCAAAATCATACAGAGTCGCCCGAAGCCTGCCGTGCAACCCTCGCAAGACCTCGAGATAAGTGGTGTAATCGCAGGGGCAGTTTTTAAATCCCGACTGAATCAATCGGGCCAGGTCGGCCTCGTCCGGCATCTCGGTAGTAAAACCCTCGCGATATTCCTTCTGGTAAATCGCGTCGTTCTGTTCCTTGGTTGTCGCCGGAGCGCGATAGAGGATTTTGCAACGAGCGCATCGCCGCAAGGTTGTAACGATCCACTTTCGATCTTCGGTCGGGCCTTCCGCCTTCGGGGAACCGCAGGAAGGACAGGAACGCCCTTGACCCAAGGCCAGCTTCTTCAACGAGAGGATGAGATAAGAGATGCTTCTCATCCACCTCAGCTCTGTTGGAGAAGCCCGAACCAGCGATCCCCGTACTGGTGCCACGAACGTTCATCGCGGCGGGCGATGCAATGCAAGCGCATCGTCTCGTGCAATCCCGGTACATCAAGCAGGCGGAGCATACAATCCGCTAATTCCTGGGCGTCGCCCGCCGTGACGACGAACCCGGTCGTCCCGTTGATCACAATGTCACTAGCGCCACTCGCCTGCGTTCCTATCACCGGCAACCCGCTGGCCAAAGCTTCGACTTGCACTTGCGCGAGCCCTTCAAAGCAACTCGGGAAGACGAAGACGTGAGCGCGTCGCATAGTCTCGGCCAATTCGGATTGTCCCAGTTTGCCAAGGAGACGCGCTCCTGCCGGAAGAGAAACCGTCGTCGGCAGTTTTCCCGGCCCGGCCAGCCAAAGCTCGGCACGTCGCCCGAGTTCGCTCCACTTCCATGCTTCCAGTAGAACTGGAACGCCTTTGCGCGCGGTGAGCGCACCAGCATAGAGGAAGATCATCGGCGTCGGCGGCGCCGCCATTGCGGGCCGGAATAAGTTCGTGTCGGTGCCAAACGGGATGATCGAAATCTTGTCGGCCGCGACCCCATTCTCCATCAGCGTGTCGCGAACAAAGCTGCTCGGCGCCACAATTCTCACAGCTTCGTCATGCTCCTGGTCTTCCTGCTCCAGATCCGCGACCGATTTGGCGGGAATGGTTTCCGCCCAATCCGCGTGTTGAGCGCGCAACTCAGAATAGATCCGTTCTTTTGTGCGGGAATGCCCGATGGATTGATCGAGAATAAAAGGTCGCCCCAGTCTCCGGCATCGCTCCGCCAGGATCCATGACGAAGTGTCGAACCCGATAACATGCGTGGCTTCCGCAATCCATTGGTCAGGGATAACGCGCTGAAAGGCCGCGTTGCGCTCCCGAAAAACATCTTCGGTCGGTTGACCTTGCCAGAGTCGATACTGGGCAGTCAACTCGAGTCTCACCGACGTCTCGAGTTTACTCGCCGGCACCTCGACGGCGCGATTGCGATACGCGCCGCGCCACCTCCTTGGAACAACATGCTCCAGTCGCCCGATGATACTTCCTTCACCAATCGCAAAACCCGTGGCCAGGCGCGCCAGCGCCCCCCGCGCAAACAGCTCCCTAGCTAGGAACCGCGCGTATTGCGTCCCCGGATGTGCGACGAGCACCTTCACGCGCGCACGACCCTCACGATCCATTGCGCGTGGGTTATCGCTTTGACATAAATGCTAAATGGCATCGGTGGCTCTGGAGAGGCGAGCCTTAACACCAGAAGTCCGATTGGCAGCAACGGCAGGACGAAGACACGATTTCGAATGGTTCGCAGCACCTTGTCGGCAAGATAAAGAGCTCTCGATCCCACGCCTGCGTATTCTCGAAGCTCGAATCCAAGCCGCTCGAGCAGGACACGGTAATCGCCCATGGCGTATCCGGCACGAACGTGGCGCGCCTTCTGGACCTGGCCCGAATCGATGTTTAAGGCCAGGACGTTGGCTCCAGATTCATAAGCCAGCCAGGAAAAGTAGTCGTTGCGGCTGCCGACGTCGAGAACATCGCGATTTCCGGTCCTCCAAAATCGACAGAGCACAGCGCGATTGCGAGTATGCAAATCAAGCCCCGGATAAACAGGATCGCGCGCGAGAAACTTCGCCCGCCTGGTCCAATTCATTTCGCCTGAAGCATTGTCGCCGGCACACCCGCTATCCGGCTACCCGGTGGAAAGCTTTTCGTTACTACGGCTCCGGCGCCGACGACGCATCCATCGCCCAGTTCAACATCTTTGAGGATGACCACGTTGGCGCCTATCCAGCACTTGTTGCCGATCTTCACATGTCCACGCTGCATCGGCGCGGCTTTCGGCGAAATGCCGGCGCCGAAAGTGTGATTGCTGTCGGCGAGATAGATATCGGGACCAAACATGTTGTCGTCGCCTATCTCCACCAGCCCGCAGGCGTCGATCATCAGATTGCGATTGAAATAATTCCGGTGCCCGATGTGGATCCTGATCCCATCGTGATCAATATTCTCCGGCCAAAGCCAGCAGCCCTGGGTAAAAGCGTTGTAGCTGCCGATCTCGATTTGGGTAAGCCGCCGACAACGTCCGCCTCCTTCCATCCGATTTCGCGGCCCGAGTTTCATCCCGAGCATTCCGTAAATGCCCAGCCGGATTCGGCTAGCCAGGCCTCGCGGAATTACCAGGAATAAGCGTTCGAGTTCCATTGCAGTGCTATCGGGAACCGGCACGGCTGAGCCGGACGAAATTGCGCAGCGTCGCCGTCCGCACGGGGCGGCGTGACCGGAGGAGAATCGGGATTGAGGTGACAAACATCAGGACTCCTTGTGCAAAAGGTTTAAGCAAACTGCGCCGCATTGCGAACGATAGGTGCCGGGCAAGTTTAGCCAACAACGCAACCGGCAACAGCAGCAGCGGCGTGCGACGCATCGTCATGGCCAGATCGTTGCAAACCCCGGAGCGATGCTGGTCGGGAACATCTCTGGCTACGGGCGATTTCGCGTGCCAGACATGCACCCCTGGCAAGCGGTGGATCCGATAGCCGGCGTCCATTAAGCGCAGGCAAAGGTCTTTTTCCTCTCCGCCGTAGCCCCCGGGCGAAACAGCATACAGGCCGGCCTCCCGCGCATGCGCCAGCCGTAGCACATGACCGCAACCAATAAAGATGGCGACCGGCTGCGCGCCGGATCTCTCAACCGGCCGCGGCCGATCCGTCGAAAGGATATCAAAGGCCACCGCCGCGACCTGCTTATTTTCGTCGAGATGCGCCACGGCAACGGAAAGCTCGTCGCCCTTCAAGAAATGGGCGTCGTCATCTAGGCTGGCAAAATATTCTTCTGACGCGGAGTCCATTAGAAAGTTTCGCGCCGGGACAAGACCTCGGTTATTTTCCCATCGCGTCCAGCTTACCCCTGGAAACTCATCTTTTACATTCGATGTTTCGTCCGTTGAGCCATCGTCCACCACCGCGATTCGCAGCGGGCGAAAGTCTTGGGCGCGCACTAAGGGTATCGCGGTCGCAATCGAGTCGGAGCGATTGTGGGTGACGATCCCCACCAAGAGGCGCGCACTCATTTGGTAGCTTCGATGCCGACGGCCCACTCGAAGCGGCTCGAATTTTCCACGTCAGCGAAGGCGGCTATGTGCGAATCCCCGAACTCGCAGCGCCGCAGATCCCGGAAGCCAACAGCTTCCATCTCGACCGCCAGCGCTTTGTAATCCCACATCCAGAGATGGTGCGCGTTGCCAAGCGATTCGCGGATGATCCCGAGCAGCGTCTTTGGCCGCGTTTTACGACCTAGAAAAGTGTAACTGAGAAATTCTCCTGCCGCCGATGGCTTCGGATCGGCCGCATAGGTGCGGACCTGCTGTTCGAGATCGGGCAGGACGCAGCGGAAGAGACCGCTAGGTTTCAGGTAGCGATACGTGTTCCTTAGCGCCGCGCGGCAATCCTCAAGGGAAAGATGTTCCAGAACATGGCAACAATAAATCGCGTCACACGAGTCCGCGGGCAGCGGCAAACCCTTTATGATGTCGCCATATTGGACTTCGGGAGGAAATCGCGGCGCGACCAGCTTTCGAAAAAGCGGCCCGAAAAGAGGCAACCTTTGCAGGCGCAAGGTTGGGCTCGCGTCGCAATTATGCCAGCTCGGAGCCGTTGTCAGCCCACAACCGTAGTGCAGGTTCATCGTCCTCTGGCGCCACGCCGGTCGCGCAAACACTGGATTTTCCCCATCAAGCTTGGCAGGAAATAGCGGGCTCCATCGCGGTTAGCGACGCTCGAGACGAGCCCGAACGATTCCCAAAGCAGCAGGCGCAAATAGTCGGACACTTCGTTTTGGCGGAGCAATTCTTCCATCACATAAAGACGATTGCGCAGCTCCATCGCCGCGCGCTTCACGACGTCGTCTTTGTGCGCGCCGGGTTGGCTATTGTGAATGACGCGCGCGATGCGGACATTGGCGAGCTTCCACCCTCGTTTCGCCACCGTCAGGGACAACGCCAGGTCCTCCATCAATGAATAGCCTTCAAAGAATGGATCGAATGGTGGATCGGGTAGCGCTTCGCGCCGGTACATCGTGCAGGTCGTATTCAGCCATTCTACCCGAACCAAGGCCGGGAGTTCCTCGTCATCCTCGGGCAAAAGATTCACGGCGGGACCGATCACCTTGCCGGCGAAAGTTTTTTCCTTTTGCCCATGGAGCAAAGTAAAAACTGCTCGGCTCGCCGCGCCCGGCTTTTTGTATGATTGATTGATGATCATGGCGTTTGCGCCGCCGAGTTTCGGATCGTCCAGGAGAGCGCTCCATAATCGGCGCATACATTCTTGCTCGAAAATGACGTCGTCGTCGAAAAACCAGATCAAGGGGTGCGCCGCGATCTTCACTCCTTGGTTCCGTTGGCCGGCGGCGCCGCGCGTTTCCGCCCGCACCCAACGAATCGGTGAAAGCAGCGCCGGCACTCCCTGCTCACAGGTCCGTTTCGTCTTCTCGTCAACCGACGCATCGACGACGATAATTTCGTCCGGATGCAAATCCTGCCGGGCCAGACTTTGGAGCGTGGCCCAAAGAGACTCCGCCCGGTCTGCGGTAGCGATAACGGCGGAAATATTCACGAGAGGTCTTGGCGTTCCCCCAATTTATGTCAGGCCCGATAGAGCACCCACAACAATCTTCTATTCGGGACCTGAGGACTTTGCGAATCAGACATTTAGATCAGCGTCCAGTCAGCAGGCATCAAGTCGTCCGTCGGAATCTCTATTTTGGCGGCTGGCCCAGACCATCGCCGCGGGGCGACCACTTGCCGCCCCGGATTCGGGTTCAGCCACGCTGCCCACCAGCTAAAAGTGCTGTTGGAAAGAATGTTGTGGTCACACGCCTGCATGGCCGCAAAATCCCACAGCGTGGATTCTGCGTGCGAGAACTCGATGTGCGTAGCGCGGATGTTTTGGCGGCACCACTCAATATCTTTGGAAGTGTCCGAAAAGACCAGATAACAAGCTGACGCGGGGAAACGCGACATCGCCTCTTCGAAATATTGTGAATGCATGGGAGGACCAACGACATTGTGTTCCTTCAGTTGGTTCTCATAGGCGTATGCGAGGTCTCCCCGACGCACATGTAATGAAATCACCGAGCCGAACTCGTGTCGTAGAGCTTGAACTCGACCATCGACCTCTTCCGTAATGCTCTCGTCCCGCAGAACAAGGTCTTGTCGAATCTGCTGCGCCTCATCAATAAAGTATTTTTCGCTCTGCCAGAACCCGCTCAAGTATACGTAGTCAGGAAGCTCAAGGATGCCGGGGTCGAAGCGGTGCCCTTTCTCGACAATATGGCTGGCCGGCCAGAATAACCCCGGAAAGTACCGGCGCGCGAATCGGACCGCGCGATGCGTTGTTGCCCTGGTCACGTACCGGTCACGCAACAGCGATTTTTCCGCTTCGGTCGCTTCGCGCGCCACGATCCGAAAATCGAATAAACCAAGCTGGCGATGACCAATCGCGGAGAGTCCGTCAAAACTGGTTAATGGTTTGTAGCCGGACGAATCCAATAATACATCCGTACCGTGGCGAAGCGCGAGACGGCGGGCCATGGAGTATTGAAACAACTGATTGCCCAAACCTCCTACGATGCTGGCTATAACCACGTTAAGTTAGGAGTTTGAGGGCGCCGTGATGACAGAACGGAATTTGCTCGGAAATCCTCATCTTCGCCGAAAACGATAGAGCCCACAGGCGTATTTCTGGGTGCTGAAATCTTCAGGACGGGCGTTCTCAAGAAAAACGTTATCATCGCTCACAACGCTGAATTCCTGTAGCTCGAGTTTCCCAAACTGCGATATCGGACGGAGGGGATGCCAAATCCTCTGCGCATTAAACTCCACCCGCTCGGCCCCAATCGGCATGGAAAACAATAGCTGACCGTTGGGAGAAATAATACGCTCCAATTCACGGCAGGCTTTCTTGGTCCCTTCCGGATCAAGTTCGTCACCATAGCGGCCGAGACCGATATGTTCCGCCACGTGCAGGCATGAAACCGAAGCCAGGGATTCGTTCGGCAAGGAGAGCGCGCGCAGATCCGCCCGGTGAAAGTCGAATCGTGGAAGCACAAACTTCGGGGGACGAATATCATAATATATGACTGCGCAAATCGCCGTTGCTTGCGCGGCAAATCCATCAAGCCGTGAGCCAAAATCGTGATGCTCGCCAGGCGAGAACTCTGCTAGCCGGCGTAGCGCCCAAGTATCCTGGTAAAAATAATGGCCACCTCCCGACTGCGGTTCCGTCTCCGACAGGATCGGCGCGATGTCCGAGAATGAAACTATGCCGCCCATCCGTCGAAACTGCCGCCACTGGCGACGGAATCTTAAGAGATCAGCTGGAGCGGTTGTGGCGATCGGGAAACGGAGACGCACGCTTGCCCGCGACAATCGATACATTCCGCGCAACCACGGGCGCATCATGGGAGGATGCCGCCGAGAGGTTTCGCACGATCAAAAATCGCTGGGCCTTGGCTGGCTTTATCTCTGGGCAAAGCGAGAAGGTTGCAGACCCATTGTATGTCCGTCAGCGTCTCGATTGGGTGGCCGATGGGAAGGCGTCCTCCTTCAAAATCATCAACGTAAAAGAAGCGATAGCCGTTGAGCTCGTCCGCCACGGCGAAAACGCTGGAGCCGACTTCCGTTAACGTAATCGGATTGAGCTCAAAGCAGAGGGCCGGTGCCTCGGGGCCTTCAAGCAGCTTCCTCGCGCCTCTCAAGACGTGAGCTTCGTAGCCCTCGACGTCGATCTTTAGCAGCCGCGGCTTCACAGCCAGTGTCTGAACGATGGAGTCGACGGTGACGACCGGACACCATGACATCTTCCTGCCAACCCGGGCGTTCGATGAATCCGGCCGAAGCTGGGCAAATAAGGATTCACGGTCGTTAAAAGCAATTGAGGAAACTCCGGGCTGGTCCGAGAGCGCGCAGCAAACAGGATGAATGCGCAATCCAAGGCCAAGCTGATCTATGGAGCAACAGAGTTTTTGAAAGGTGGACCCGACCGGTTCGAAACTGAATATCCGATAGTTCCTGCCAACCAGCCTTTGGCCCAGTTGGGTAGCGACGAAACCGGTGTTGCCGCCGATATCGAGAATCATCGGATTGTCAGCTAGGGCGCACCACGCGAACATTACGGCAATCTCAGCCTGGGAATAATTCCGGTCCAGGAATGGCACTTCACCGGCGAAATCGCCGACATGGCAGATGTAAGGAAGTCCTAAGGCGCTTTTCGCGCGAAAATGTTTTACGCCAATTCCTCGAAGGGCCTTCAGCCAGTATCGTCGCGCGGTGGTGCTCATGAGCTGGGGCGGGGGGTGCTTTCTGCCTGTTTGAGAAAACGGCTGGTCAGGTACGGGAGATACCATCCGCTCCCTATGACGAAAGCGGTAAATCCTCCAATCGCGAGGCCGACGGGCCCAAGGCGTCGAACGAGAAGGAGGTCCAGCCCGACCGTAGCTACTGCAGTGCAGACGAGATTCCAAACCTGCGGGCGAATGATGTCCAAACCATTGAGCAGCATCGCATGCAGGGCGGTCCATTCGCGCGCGAGAAAGTACAGGCCCACGGCTCCCAGCAAAATGGTGCTGGGCGCCGCCGCCGGACCTACCCACCACGCCAATAAAATTCGGCCGAGGAAAAACATGAAGATAGCCAGCGAGCCAAAGAAAAGGAAGAAAAGCCATTTCATCTTACGATGCGTTCGGCGGATCCAGCCGAAGTCATCCAGCGCTTTTGCGTTGCCATAAGCGGCCCAGAGCGAACCGGACATAATCGCGAACAATCCTGACATCTGAATGAATACTTTCTGGGCGACGGAATAGGGTGTCACCTGGTCGATGGTCAGGAAACGGGCGATAAGGAACGCGTCGATCTGAAAGAAGGCGATGTTGCAGAGCTGAAGCACGAAGAAGCTAATCCCGCTTTTGTAAATTCGGTTTGCGGCGGGGCGCGTGAAATCGCGGACCCGGGGGCGCAGATCGGGCAGTGCGCGCCCGAACAGATTCCAGAGGGCAAAACTCCATTGCGCGATGGCCGCGATCCCGATGGTGCATAGGGTCAGGCCGAGCAGACCCCAGCGAAAATGCACCGCGGCGAACGTGCCGATCAACGCCAGCAGACTGGTCACCAATGTCTGCCACGCTCCAATGTGCAATTCCTGCCGGGCGGCGTAGATCGGATTGACAAAGCCGAGCACGACCGTGCTGACGAAACCGAAGAAAACCACCAGCACCGTCCAGGGAATCTCGGCGGTGAAGCGATTGCTGAGCGGCGGAAAGACGCGTTCCCAGGAGATCAGCGGAAAGACGATGAGCCCGACGACGAGCAGAAGAAGGCCGATGGCGAGAAGGGAAAAAACGGCGGTGCTGACCAGCTCGCGTTGCGCGCGCGTGTTGCCCTTCGCGGTCTCCTCCGTCAACGCGTTCTGCAAGCCGAGCCCGATGCCCAAATTGGTAAATTGCAGCCACCCCACCACGCTCGTGATCGTCACCATCAGTCCGTAGCCTTCATTCCCGAGATAGCGGATGCTGATCGGCAGGACGATGAGACTGACGGCGAGGGTGGCGACGCGCGCGACCAGGCTTGTGGTAATGGCGAGCTTGGCGCGGCCACCGCGGCCCTGGTGAAATTGCCGGCGCAAAAATCCGGCCAGGAAATCGAAGCGACTGACGCGCCCAGTAAGAATCTCGTCGTCCACTAGGATGTTTGCATTTGTTTCGCCGAATGTGCTGAGCCCGGTCTCGGACGCCTTTCCCAGTTTTTCAAAGCACGGAAGCGTCGCGGTTGGCGTGAGCGCCGGCGACAACGTTGGCGCGGGAACTGATCACCGGCCCAACCTTATCCGACGCCGCGCCGGCTTTCAGCAATTCCGCGCATGCGGCCGTGACGGATTGTGCATCGATCCGGCGCAGGCATTCGATGTTCCGGGTGATGCAAACTTTCAGGCCGCATCCTTCACAGTCGATCTCGGAACGGAAAACTCGGTTGTCACTTCCGGCAGGATACCACAGGCCGGGACGCTCGCGCGACGAGAAGACGGCAACGCAGCGGATGCCGGCGGCGGCCGCGAGGTGCATCGTGCCGGTGTCGTTGCCGAGATACAGCTCGCAGCGTTTCAAGGCGACTCCGGCAGCGCGAATACCGAGCGCGCCGGCGGCGTTGTAGCCGCGGCCCCAGCGCTCGATCAAGCCGTCGCCAATCTCGCGGTCCTCTTCGCCGCCGAAGACGACGGGCCAGACATCGAAACCGGCGATCAAATCGCGCACGACCTGGTCGTAACGTTCGAGCGGCCACTGCTTCGCCGGCATTTTGGATCCCGGACCTACCGCAATCCAGCGGCGATGACCGTCCGGTTGAGCCTGGGTCTCCAGCCAGCGCACTATGTCTGTTTCTTCGCGCTGGCCGAGCCCGAGGTCGAACCGTGGATTTTGCAAAGAGACACGCAAACCGGATTCGCGCAGACGCAGGAGCAATAGTTCGAATTCGCGCGGAGCGCCGGCGAGCACCGCGCCGCCGGTCCTTTTCTGAAACCGCGGGAAGCCGGTCATGCCGATAAAATTGCGGATGCCCGCCGCGCGGAAAAACCAGCGATCACGCCGGACGCGTCCCGGCCCTCTCGCCGACGGGGCCAGATACACCAGCGTGTCGAATTTTCGTTCGCGTAATTTCTTCAACAGCTCGGTCGCGCGACGGGCCGCGCTGCTCCCAAGTTTCTCGACGGGGTAGGCGAGGAAATCGTGAAAGATTCCGGCATCCCGCAGCAGGCCGGAAGCGAGAATGTAGTTGGTATGCGGGTGTTGATCGCAAAGCAGCGTCAGCTCCGCGTCGGGGAAATTCTCCTTGATCGCCCACATGGCGGGCAACGCGACGATGGTGTCGCCGAGCTGGCCGATGCGATACACAAGGATCCGTGAAGTCGCGCGCGAGCCGGTCGCACGGGCGTGCGTGGCACGCGACCGCCGCAGGACGGTTGAGGCGGCGCCGGACGTGTGCGCGAATTCGCCATGAACGTAGCGGGCCCACCCGCGCAGACCGCGCTCGCCGGCGGAAAGCGGATCGAACGATTGCAAGAGCCAGTCGCGCACCGGCATGGTGAAACCGGTTTTCGGACGGGCGAGGACCGCTTCGGGCAAGCTGGTGCGAGGTGAAAGCGCCATGTCGCGTTTTCCCGGCGGGCGCGGCGAAGCGAGCAACGGCGCGATCTCGCGCAACAGCTTCACATCGACGAGAGGCACACGGATTTCGAGCGAATGCGCCATGCCGGCCCAATCGGAATCGCGCAAGAGCTGGTGGCGCATGTACCAGCAAAGCTCGAGCGCGGAGATCTTCAGCCGTTCCGAGTCCAGCGAATCGCAAATTCCCGCCAGTTCGCCGAAAGTGTTCAAGCGCGCCCAGCCTTCGCGCACTAATTCCGGGTCGAGAAATTCGGGAAGTTCCCACGGCATGAAAAGACTGCGGCGCAATAAATAGGCGCCGGGATAACTCGAGCCGTATTCGAAAATCCCGGCATACTTCGGCGAAGCGAAATGCTTGATCACATCTTGCGTGACGAGGCGGAAGCCGCGCGCAAATTTTCCGAATCGGCGGAAATAACGGAGCCCATTCGCGATGCGAGGAACGTCGCGGAAGCTGGGATAGCCGCCGAATAATTCGTCGCCGCCCAGGCCGGAGATCGCCACTTTCAACCCGGCGCGTCTGGTCGCGAGGCTGACGAAATAAGTGTTCACGCCATCGATCGTCGGGCGGTCCATCGCCTCGAAGAGCCGGGCGGCATCGCCTTCAAAATCACGCCGCGTCACCCAGATGGTTTGGTGATTCGTTTTGCATGTGCGCGCGACCACTTCCGCAAGCCGCGTCTCGTCCTGCTCGCCGCCGCGGTATTCGTTGAAACCCAGTGTGACCGTGCGGACGTCGTCATGTCGCTCGCTGATCAGCGCGGTGAGGGTGGAGGAATCGAGTCCGGCGGAAAGAAAAATCCCCACCGGCACATCGGCCATAAGATGATGCTCGGCGCTGTCGCGCAACGCCGCGTGGAGAATTTCGCGGTGATCATCGGACGGCAGCGGCGCCGTGCGCGCGGCAATTTCGGCGTCGTGCAAAATATCGGGGACAAAACAAAACGAGCGCGTCTCCGGCCTGCCTCCGTCGCGAATCGTGAGCGTGTGGCCCGCGCGCAATGCGCTGACGCCGCGATAGAGGGTGAATGGATCCGGCACCGAGCCCCATAGGAAAAACGCGACATGCGCGGCGGAGTCAGGCGTCGTATCGATGTGGCTTCCCGCCTGCAGAGCCTTGACCTGCGAAGCGACGCGGATCGTCTGGCCATCGTCCGCATAATAAAGCGGTTTAATCCCGAATGGATCGCGCGCGCAAAACAAGCTCCGGTGTTTGGCGTCCCAGATCGCGAAGCCATACATCCCGCGAAGATCGTGGACCATCTCCGCCCCCTTCTCGGCATAGAGATGGAGTAATACTTCGGTGTCGCAATTCGATCTGAACTGGACGCCACGCTCGGATAATTGCGCACGCAGCTCGGGATAGTTGTAGATCTCGCCGTTGAACGAAACGCAGAGCGCGCGATCGCTGCTCCACATCGGTTGCAGACCCGCGTCCGTGAGATCCACGATCGTGAGACGCCGATGGGCCAGGCCCACGCGACGATCCTCCGAGATCCAGAGGCCTTCGCCATCGGGGCCCCGGTGAATCATGCGATCGCGAATCGCAATCAGCTCATCACGATCGACCGGCGGAGGATCAACACCATATCCAAAAATGGCTGCTATACCGCACATTAGGGGAAAGTAGGAATTGGCATCAGGTGCGGCGTTCGATGAAAAAGCTGCCGAGCACGAGAACGTCTATTTTTGTCCGCAGAAAACAATCTAGCGCTTCTTCGGGGCGGCAGACGACGGGTTCGTTCTCGTTGAAAGAGGTATTTAGAACCATCGGGACGGAGGTCAGGGATCGGAAGGCGGAGATCAGTTGGTGGTAGAGGGGGTTGGTCTCGCGATGCACGGTTTGCAAACGGCCGGAGCCATCCACATGGGTAACGGCGGGAATGAGAGCGCGCTTCTCCGAGCGGATTTGGAAGACTTCCATCATGAAGGGCACGTCATCGTCCTGCTCGAACCATTCGGCGACAGCTTCGCGCAAAATCGAAGGCGCGAAAGGCCGGAACGATTCGCGACGCTTGATCTTGAGATTCAGGATTTCCTTCATGTCCGCACGGCGCGGGTCGCAGAGGATCGAGCGGTTCCCGAGCGCGCGCGGCCCCCACTCCATCCGGCCTTGAAACCAACCGACAACGCATCCCGCAGCAATCGCTGCGGCGGTGCGGGTGCACAGTTCTTGGTTATCGGTTATTTGGGAAACTTCACAGCGCTCATTCCTGAGTTCCTGTGTTCTTGATTCAATCAGCTCCTTGATTTCCTCGTTAGAAAAGTGCGGACCGGAGAAGGCATCATCCAAGACCATCCGGCTCTTGCTGACCTCTGACAACACAACCGCCGCTGCGCCGATGGCGCCGCCGGCGTCGCCCGCGGCGGCGGGCAGATACATTTTTCGAAAGGGCGTGCGCAGATAGACCTTGCCGTTCGCCACTGAGTTCATGGCGCAACCACCGGCCAGCGCGAGATTCAGGGAAGGGTGCTTTTGATGGAGCGCATTGAGGAGTGCGAAAAACGCCTCTTCGTACATCGCCTGAGTGGAACGCGCCAGGTCCTTGTGGCGCTGCTCGAGCGGCTCGCCGGCGGCGCGCGCGGGGCCGAGCAGCTCGCTCAATTTCCCGGTGTAAAGCGTGCCGACTTCCGGGGCGCAATCGTTCCAACTGTAGGAAACGTTATCGGTGTGATGCCGGAAATACTTGAGATTCAACTTGAAGGTGCCGTCCGGCTGGATGCGAACAAGCTGCCGCATTTCTTCGAGATATTTCGGTTCGCCCAGCGGCGCCAGACCCATCACTTTGTATTCGTCGCCGAAATGCGGGAAGCCGATGAACTGGGTCAGGGCCGAATAAAAAATGCCTAACGAATGCGGAAAATAAACGCGTTGCTCGATCGCGATCCGGTTCCCCTGCCCGCTTCCCATGGCCGTGCTGGCGAAATCGCCGAAACCATCGATGGAAATGCAGGCCGCTTCTTCGAAGCGCGAGACGAGAAAGGCGGAGGCGAGATGCGCGAGATGGTGTTCGACTTGGTGGATCTGCGCGCCTAACGAAACCTTGCAGGCGCGCTCAAGAGATTCCTGCACCGACGAAGCGCTGCGAATATTTCTCACCTTTTGCATCATCAACCGCGGATCGGGCCGATGCCGGAGGAGGAAGGCAAGCCGGCGCCAGTTGTTTACTCCCGGTTTGCGATTGATCGCGATGTGATCGATTTCCTGCAGCGCGACCCCGCCTTCGCGAAGACAATAATCGATCGCCTGGGTGGGCAGGCCCGCCCAATGTTTGATGCGCCGAAACCGTTCCTCCTCCGCCGCGGCGACAAGCTGGCCATCCTTGATCAAACACGCCGCGGAATCGCCGTGATAAGCATTGAGGCCGAGAATGGTCATGGAAAACGCTGAAATGCAAAAATGCTGAAAAACTGAAATTATCTAAGAGTGCGTTTCGTCTTGTGTGACATTGTTACCAGGATCGCAATCAATTCGTTTGTTTCCCGATGCAGTTGTTCGATAGGCGCGCCATCGATGCCGCAATCTTCACGCAGAAGTTCGATCCAAAGATGAGATTCATCCGCTTCTTGCAAAGCTCCGTCGATCTTGGAACAGAATTCGGCATCGGATCGAGCTCGGGATGCTTCGCGCGTGTGCGCCGCGATTGAGGTACCGGACCGAAGAAGTTGGTGTCCCAACACCTCCACTTCCTTCCGTGCCCTCGGCAATAGCGTACATAGCCGAATGATTGCCGAAGCATATTTTTTCGTTCGTTCTCGGAACTCTTCTGGGAGGGGCATTTCACAAAAATACTGAAACGCTGAAATACTGAAACGCTGAAAATGCTAACCAGGCCACGCGAGGTTATTTCAGCTTTTCAGTGTTTTAGCTTTTTTCTCCCGCCTCAGGCAGTTGTTCCCGGTATTTGAAAATGAGCCATGGCAGCTCGAGTGCACTCCAGAGCCGCGGGATGAATACGCGCGGCTGCGCGAGAAGCCGAAAGAGCCAGCCGAGGTAGAGCCGATCGGCCCAATCGGGGATCGCGATCTGGTCGCCCGTCAAAAAGCCGAGCGCGGCCCCGATGCAATGGATGGCCGGGCGATATCCGAGATGGTTTCGCAGGAACAATCCCAGTTTTTCCTGCGGCCCGCCGCCAATGGCAACGATGACGTGGCTGGGCCGTCGCGCATTGATCTTATCGGCCAGAACTTCGTCGCTCACCTCCGTCCCGTAAAAAGGCGGGATGTAAAAATCTTCACCGGTAGCGGGAAATCGCGCATCGCGGAGCCAACTCCTTGCCTTCTCCGCGGCGGATGCCGTAGGGAGAACCCAAAAGATTTTCCCAGCCTGGCGGATTTCCGGCAGCTCCAAAAGACACTTTAAGTAAGTCAGTCCGGAGATGCGGGAAATCTCCCGGCGTTCCAAAAGCTTCCAGAGCAATACCATCAAACCGCTATCCGCAATCGCCAGATCGGATTGGACCAGTGCAGCGCGAAAGGCCGCATCGTAACGAAGTTTCACCAGCCCAGGCGCCGCGGGCACAACCACGTATCCCCCGACGCGCTTGATATAATCGACCGCGCCGGCTGGTGTGCCATCGAAGAAGCGGACGCCCAGGATCTGCTGAAATCTTTCGGAAGGACCTGCCGCAACTTCGGATGACATGGCAAAAATGGGTGGCCCAAAACGGACGCGTCCGCACTTTCAGCGCGCTTTGCTGACAGTCATTTGATCGTGAATCCAGCGATAGGTTTTTTCCAGGCCGTCGCGGAGGCTGATGGAGGGTTCCCAATCCATGATCTCGCGAATTTTGGTGTTGTCGCTGTTCCGGCCGTTGACCCCTTTGGGCGCTTGCCGGTTGTAATTGCGTTTCAGTTTCACCCCGGCGATCTCTTCCGCCAGATCGACGAGGCGATCGATCGTGACCAGCTCGTTGCTGCCGACGTTGAGCGGGCCGGGAACCGCGCGGTCCATCATCAGGCGTGTCCCTTTGAGGCAATCGTCGATGTACATAAAGCTGCGAGTTTGCTGGCCGTCTCCCCAAATTTCGATCTCGTTGCCGCCGCTCAGCTTTGCCGCGATGACTTTGCGGCAGATGGCGGCCGGCGCTTTCTCACGTCCACCATCGTAGGTGCCATGCGGACCGTAGACGTTGTGATAACGCGCGACACAAGTCGTTAGGCCAAAGTCCTCCGTGTAATGCCGGCACATCCGTTCGCTGAAAAGTTTCTCCCATCCGTAGCCGTCTTCCGGCATGGCGGGATAGGCGTCTTCTTCCTTGAGCGCGGTGACGTTCGCGGAAGTCTGTTTATCGGCCGCATAAACACAGGCGCTGCTGGCGAAAAAGAATTTTTCCGCCTTCGCAGCACGCGCCGCCACCAGCAGTTGGGTGTTGATAAGGACCGAGAGCATGCAGAGCGCTTTGTTGTGCTCGATGAAACCCATGCCGCCCATATCGGCCGCAAGGTTGTAAACTTCCCGCGCGCCGCCCGCCAATGCGGTTTCACACGCGGCGCGGTCCTGCAGATCCAGAGTAATGTTCTCCACGTCGTCAAAGCGCTGGTACCATTCCCGAGCCGGCTTGAGGTCCACCGCACGAATGGCTCGCGCGCCCGCCTTGCGCAGATCGGCTACGAGATGGCCGCCGATAAAACCGCCGGCCCCGCACACCACGATCTCACACTGTTGCTTTGTCATTCCGCACGCCCTTATAAACTCAGGACCGCTCATGCTCAAGATGCGGCCTGCGGCGGCACAACCCCAGCTATTAAGTTTCGTGCCCGGGAGAATGTGGAATATCTTCGCCCGCCGTGGACGATGCCATTTCGATTCCGCTGAAACCAGAACCCGTTCGAAGCAACCTTTCCAGAGTTTTGCTGCCGGGCCTGTTATTGCTCGCGCTCTGGTTAGTTCTCTGCCGGCAATTGAGCGGCGAGTGGTCGGACAACGAGCAATACAGCTACGGATGGTTCGTTCCGTTCTTCGCTCTGTTCCTGTTCTGGTTGCGCTGGGACGATCGACCGGAGGTCGATCACAGAGCTCAGAGGTCAGAGATCAGAAGTCGGAAACGAATTGCGACTGCGATCGGATCCGCGGTCCTGTCGCTTCTGCTGCCGATCCGATTGTTTGAAATTGCGAATCCGGATTGGCGACCGCTCGGTTGGGTGCATACGGGAGCGGTCGTGACGATGACTTTGCTCGTGCTTTGGTCGGTCGGAGGCAACGCGTGGGTGCGGCATTTCGCTTTTCCTGTTGCGTTTTTTTTCGTCGCGGTGCCGTGGGTTTCTCCGATTGAGCAACCAATCGTCCAGGGCCTGATGCGGATCGTCGCAGCGGTGGCGAGTGAGACGATCACTCTCTTTGGCATTCCCGCCCAACTCGAAGGCAGCCTCATCCGCGTCAACACCGGTTTGGTCGGCGTGAACGAAGCGTGCAGCGGAGTGCGTTCGTTACAGACTTCGATCATGATCGGCTTGCTTTTTGGCGAGCTGAAGCGGCTGTCGGTTACGCGTCGCATTCTCCTGGTCCTCGGCGCGCTGGCCATCGCCATCATCGCCAACTTCGCGCGCGCCTTTTTCCTCGTCTGGATCGCTGCGACCCAAAGCATTCCCGCCGTCGATCGCTGGCATGACTTCGCCGGCTACTCGATTGTTGTGGTTGTTTTTTGCGGCTCGCTGTTGCTCACTGCAATTCTCAACCGCAACAGGAAAGTAGGAAGTAGGAAGTATGAAGTAGGAAACGAAGAAACAGAAAAAGCCCCGCCGCCTCGTTTTCTACTTCCTACTTTCTATTTTCTCCTTTGCCTCCTCTGGCTCGTTGTCGTTGAAGCAGGCGCCCACGCTTGGTATCGCGCGCACGAGAAAAATCTGACTGCGCGCAGCAATTGGAACGTTCGTCCACCCGAGAAGGCGCCGGGATTTCGCGAGATCAAAATCGATGAATCGGTCCGGCAAACGTTGCGGTTCGATCTCGGCCGCGAAGTAACCTGGAAAACGATTGCACAAGCCGGCCCCGGTTTTTCCACGACCAACTATCTTTTTTTCTTTCGATGGAATCCAGGGAGCGCGAGCGTGCTCCGGGCGCGGGCCCATCGACCCGACATCTGCCTGCCAAGCATCGGCTGGCAGCAACTCGCTGATCGCGGCGCAAAAACTTATCTGGCGCGCGAAGAGATTCCGATCGTGGCGCGGCACATCACCTTCCGGCAGGGCAACGGAAACGCTGTCGCGCATACATTTTTTTGTTTGCAGGAAGATAAGACGCATGCCGATGCGCCGCGGCCCGACCTTCAGCTCGCCGAAGGCGTCCAGCCCGATTGGTCCATCAAGGCGCGCTTCCGCACCGTGCGAGATGGGGTTCGGAATCTGGGGCAGCAAGTTCTGGAAGTGATTTTTGTGAGCTCGCAGCCGATGGACGATCAAGCGGCCGAGGACAAATTCGCGCAACTCCTCCGCGAAGCAGTGGAACCGGAGGTCGGAGATCAGAAGTCGGAGGTCGGAAAGCATGAAGATTGAAACGGCAAAGGATCTGGACGTTTACAAATCTGCAGATCGGCTCGCGATGGAGATTTTTGAACTCACAAAAACTTTTCCATCAGAAGAAAAATATGCTTGGACCAGCCAAATCAGCATCTTATGTCGCGTTGCGCCGAGATTGGACGAATGCTCGGCGGATTGATGAGGAAAAACGAATCGTTCCGAAGTTCTGACCTCTGACCTCTGTATGTCTTCTGCTGACGACTTCATGTTGACCGAGGAGGAGCTGCGGCTTCGAAATCGGAAACGAAGGCGACTTATCGTCGCGCTGGTGCTCGTCTGCCTGCTTGCCCTCGCCGGAATCTTCGGGGGGCGGCCCGTGCTGCACGGGATCAAGGCGTGGCAGGCGCGACGCCACGCCCGCACGGCTTTTGCACTTTTGGAGAAGGAGGAATGGAACGAGGCGCGCAAGGAAGTATCGAGCGCTTATCAATTGTGGCCGGACGAACCGGAAGCGATCCGCGCCATCGCGCGTTTTCTTTCCCGGACCCGCCAGCCGCAGGCGCTGGAATTCTGGGATCGATTGGAACAACACACCCGCCTCACCCGCGTTGATCTGACCGATGAGGCGACTATTGCGTTGATAGCGGGCGATGAGACCCGCGCGACTCGTGCGACCCGCGCTCTGATCAGTGGAGCAAATGGGCCCGTCATGCCGTTGGATTATTTGCTCTCGGCACAGCTCTCCGCCCGGCAGGGCGCCGCCGTCGAAGCGCATGATGCGTTGCAAAAAGTTTTTGGCGATGCGCGCGCCAGCGGTCGCGAAAAACTGCAGGCTGCGCTACTGGAGATCGCGCTTTCCGCCGGCAACGAAAGCTGGCGCAACGAAGCCTGGTCGTGGTTGAAGAAAATATCGGAAACCGGCGATGCGGCGGGACTCGATGCGCTCACGGTGCTGGCGCAGACCGCGCTTTCGTCGGAAAAAATCCCGGACAATTTCCCGATCACGCCGCTCGATTTGTCGCAAAAGCTCGAGGCGCATCCCCTCGCCCGCGCGCCGCAGAAATTGCTCGCGATCGATTTGAAAATTCGCCAGTGGCCCGAGACGCGCGACGAGCTGGTCACGAAAGCCGTCGCGCAATGGAAAGATGGACCACCGGACGAAGCCGCGACGCTGGCGACGTGGTTGAATGGCAAAAGCGAATTCCAGCGCGTGCTCGATGCGATTCCGATCGAGAAAGCGCTGCAGACGCGCGAGCTCTTTCTGCAATACGTCGATGCGCTCGGCGGCCTCGGGCGCTGGAAAGAAATCAAGGAATTGCTCGATCGCGATCGTTACCCGCTCGATCCGTTCGTGCAGAAAATGTATCTCGCGCGCTGCAACGCGCAGCTCGGAGAAAAGGCGGCGTCGGAAAATAATTGGCAGCGCGCTCTGGAGGCGGCCCGGGGCGATCCGGGTAAGTTGATCACGCTCGCCAGCTATGCGGAAAAAAATGGCGCGCTCGATGTGGCGCGCGCGGCCTACGACGAAGCGATGGCGGAGTCGCCAATACTGCGCCCCGCGCACCAGGGCAGGCTGCGGCTGGCGCAGGCCACGGGCGAGACAAGAAAAATCCATGCCGTCCTGGCGGAGATGCTGGCCATCTGGCCTAACGACCCGGCGGTGCAAAACGATGAAGCCTATACGCGCTTGCTGCTCATGAATGCGTCGGAACTGATGGCAAGCAACGACGAACTCCAGAAGATCGAGCGGCTTGCCGCCGATCTGGTGCGGCGTGAGCCCTCGAGTCTGCCGCATCGGACGTTGCTCGCGCTGGCGCGGCTTCGTCTGGGAAAATTTAGCGACGCGATGGATGCGTATTCCGGTATTCAAGTCGCGCCCGGCGCTCTGACGGCGTCCGCTCTTGCCGTGCATGCTGCCGTACTGGCCGGGAACGGACGGAGCGAGGACGCGGCCACGGAAATGCGCGAGGTCGATCGCAAGCGCCTTCTGCCGGAGGAAGCCGCGCTCATAGAAAGCATTACGAAGTAAGGAAACGGGACCTCTCCAACCTCTGATCTCGACCTCTTATCTGGACCTCCGACGTCTGACGTCTTTCCTCGGCTTCGTGCCTAGCCTCCATACTGAGCATTATTTTCATTGACTTTACGGACCCAAATCAATTTCAATCGGCTCTCGATGAAGTCTGCAGCGCATGGCATTTGGCGCCCCGTCCGTTGTCTTCTCCTCGTAGCCTGTGCCGGCGGCATTCTCGCCGCCGACAATACTTGGATCAACACATTCGACCTCGACTTTTCCTATTCCGGCTCATGGTTTTCGACGGCGCCCGTGAACGATTCGCAGACCGCCGACCTGCCGTTGAGCGTGCCACAGGAAAATATTCCAAGGGCACAGCTCTCGATGGGCCAGCTCGTCAACGGTCTCCTCTTTTCGCGTCCGGCGGGCAGTTGGATCCTCAGTTCCTCCGCCGATGAAGGCCGATCGCCCTTCGGCGGCAGAATCACTGAGTTCGATCCGATAAACCAAATTCAGCGGAGTGAAGGCTTCGGCGGTTTCAGTGCGCCCACCAGCATCATGTCAGTGGGGGCTCATACGCGCGCTGCTCGCAGCACGAGCACCATCACACCCAACACGATCATCACCACTGGCACGGGCACATGGAACGTCGATGTTTCCGGCAACTGGAGCGACGCGGCAAACTGGCTGAGCGGCAACGTCCCCGATGGGGCTACCACGACTGCAGACTTCACCATGGTGGATCTGACGGCGAACAGCACGGTCACCATCGACGTCTCCCGCACCGTCGGCGTGTTGAAGGTCGGCGACACGAACGGAACCAACAGCTACACGATAGCGCCCGGCGCCGGGACCAGCCTGACCTTCGACAACGGCGGGGCTACGGCGACCCTCAACCAGACTTCCGGCAGTGCCGGCGACGCCATTTCAGCGCCGCTATTCCTCAAGGGTAATCTCAACGTGAGTAATTCTTCGACGGCGAACCCATTGACGATCAGCGGCAACATCAGCTCGAGCGCGCCGACCGGGGGTTTTCAGACTCTATCTTTCACCGGGGGCACCGTTAATGTGAGCGGCAACA
>JBEEHU010000016.1:0-13408 GCA_041167565.1 Verrucomicrobiota bacterium
GCGAGAAGCCAGAATGTTTCCGGTGACATCGCGCGGAGGGAGGCACGAATACCCATTTTTCTCGACGCGATCAGCGGCAACAAAATCAACAGCAGGCTCCACGGCGCAAAACGATGCAGCAAATGCGGCACGTAAAAGTAAAACGGTTGCGCCCGATGCATTCCCTCGCTGAACCGTCCGAGGAACTCGCGTGCGACAACGTGCTCAGTGAATTCCGGCACGAAGAGAATCCCGCCGGCTGCCCAGAGAATGAAAACCAAAAACGACACGAGCCATGGCAACCAGCCGCTCGAAGCCGCCGCCGGCCCCCCCGTTTTTCGCCTCCTCCATTCGAAGGCCGCGATGCCAGGTAACAAGAACGCATAAACAATCGGGCCTTTGATCAGCATGCCCGCGCTCAACAGGAAAAACAGCAGCACTCGATCTCTTCCCGTCCAATCCTCTCGCTTTCGAATTTTTTCCCAGATGAGCCAGCCGATCGCGAACACGACCAGCGCCAGCGTCATATCCGTGCGCACGAGCGAAGCCAGACGCGGCACGAACAGATTAAAACTAAACGCGCACGCTGCGACCAACGCCGGAATGGATCCATAGACCGCGGCCGATCGCATGAGCAACGCGAGCAGCGCCAGCGTCGCGAGAAATGAAGGAAGCCGCCACGCGATCTCCCAGGATCGCGTCAACGCAAAAAATCCCGCGGAGATCCAGCCGACCAATGGCGGTTTCGTCGCCACCCACCAATTCGGCGTGTGTTGATAAAACCAATGCCCCCGCTCGACCATCTCGAACGATGTGAACGCCTGCTTGGCCTGATCGTAATCATCCAGATGCCACGGGAGATTCGTGATGCCGAAGAGGATAAGCGCCAGCGTCAACACGCTCCAACGCATCGCCCGCGAGTTTAGAAGATCGGTCACCGCCAAAGAATCGCGCGGACGGGTCCGGCATCGCCGCCGCTGATGCGCAAAGGCAGCGCGGAAAAATGGTACGTCCCCGCTTCGATCGCGCTCAAGTCGAGCGATTCGACGATCGCGATGCGCGCCGCGTCGAGTGCGTAATGGTTCACCAATTTCTTGGCGTCGATCGAATCGACGGAAGGCAAATCGAGCCCAAGCAATTTCACCTTTCGCGAGCCCAGCCACTCCGGCACATCGGGCGCAATCACTGGAATCCAATCCGGGAAAACTTTCGAATCTTTCCAGACGTTGGTCTTGAGCAGAAGACGCGGCGCCAATTCGAGCGCATCCGAGCACGATTCGATGTCCGCAACCGTGATCTGCCGCGTCTGGTCGGCTTCAAATTGTTTTGTTAGGTCAACCACCACGGCGTCACCGAGATAAATTTCCAGCGGCATTCGTTCGATCGTGTCGGCGCCTTGTTCGAAATGAAACGGCGCATCGGCGTGGGTCCCGTTGTGCACACCCATCTCGACCGCTCCGACATTCACGGCGGCGCCCTCCGCCATTTTCCATTTCAATTCGAAATGAAACGGCGTATCGCCCGGCCACGGCGCGAGGTCGTTCGAGAGCCTGCGCGAGACATCGAAGATTTGCATCGGCGCATCATGGCGAAAAGAGTGCCGGCGCACAATTGAAAGAGCTACGGCGCGTTTGACGCTGCCCTCGCGAGGAAATAGCCTCGATGCATGGCCAATCTCGCTGAGCCTCCGCTGCCCACCGCGGAGAACCGCGCCGCTTCCAAAGTCCAACCGCCGATCAATCTGACTGAGTGGATCGAAGAGAACCGGGAACTCTTCAAGCCGCCGGTGAGCAACCGTTATCTCTACGATGGCCGCGATTTTTTTGTGATGGTGATCAAAGGTCCCAACGCGCGGAACGATTTTCATCTGGTCGATTCGGAAGAATATTTCTACCAGCTCAAGGGCGACATCAAAGTGCGCATCCGCGAGGGCGACCGGATCGTCGATCACCTCGTGCGCGAAGGCGAGACGTTCTTCATCCCGCCGAATGTCCCGCATGCGCCCGTGCGCCCGCCGGACACTCTCGGTATCGTGGTCGAACGCCGCCGCGGCCCCGGCGAAAAAGAGCACGTGATTTTCTACTGCGACAATTGTCAGGCGCTGGTGGAAGACATCGATTTCGACTGCGGCGACATCGTCGAGCACTTCAGCAAGGCGATGCTCGACTTCTGGAATGATGACGCGCGCCGGACCTGCAAAAAGTGCGGCCATAAAGTCGAGAAGCCCGAACCGGTGAAGCCGTTTTGAAGAAAGTGACATGTGACGAGTGACAAGTGACAAGTGACGAGTTACCGGCGCTGAAAATGTTTCCTTCTCGTCACTGGTCACTCGTCACTCGTCACTTCCCTTGAAGATCGATCTCCACACGCACATCCTGCCGCGCGAATGGCCCGATCTCGACGCGAAGTACGGCTACGCTGGATTCGTTAGGCTCGAACATTACCAGCCGTGTTGCGCGCGCATGATGATCGGCGACCGCATCTTTCGCGAGATTACCGACAACGTCTGGGATCCCAGGCGTCGCATCGAGGAAATGGATCGCGACGGCATCACGATGCAGGTGCTTTCGACGGTGCCAGTGATGTTCAGCTATTGGGCGAAGCCGGCTGACGCGCTCGATCTTTCGCGACGATTGAACGATCACATCGCCGAGGTCGTGCGCAACCATCCGAAAAGGTTCGCGGGCCTGGCCACGATCCCGTTGCAAGATCCGGAGCTGGCGGCGCGTGAATTGGAGCGCTGCGTTCGCGACCTCGGTCTGCAGGGCGCGCAGATCGGCACCCACGTCGATGCGAATCCGCATTTCGGTCGGATCGATACTCTCAACCTGGACAACGCGTCACTCCAGCCGGTCTGGAGCGCGGCCGAACAACTCGGCGCCGCAATCTTCGTTCATCCCTGGGACATGCTCGGCAAAGAGCGCATGCCGAAGTACTGGCTGCCGTGGCTGGTCGGAATGCCGGCCGAGACATCGCTCGCCATTTGCTCGATGATTTTTGGCGGCGTCTTCGAGCGGTTCCCCAAGCTCCGCGTCGCCTTCGCGCACGGTGGCGGCGCGTTTCCATTCACCGTCGGCCGCGTCGAGCATGCGTTTCATGTGCGGCCGGACTTGTGCGCGACGGATAGCACAAAGAATCCGAGAAGTTATCTCGCTCACGGCGAGACTCCTGCGCGGTTTTACGTCGATTCGCTCGTACACGATCCCGATGCGCTAGAGTTGCTTCTGAAATTATTCGGAGCGCAACGCGTCGCGCTTGGCTCGGATTACCCATTCCCGCTGGGTGAAGCGCAATCGGGCGGACTCATCGAATCGATGCGCGAACTGTCGGCCAGCGACCAGGCTCGACTGTTCTCGGGAACGGCGCGCGAATTTCTCGGTCTGTAGGTCCATCTCCGAATGAGATTGCGGCGCGTGAGGGAGTTCCCTATTTTGCACGCATTCTACTGAAATGCGCCGCAACCTATGACAATTCCCACCGAACCCATCGGTAGCATCCCGCGCCCGCTCGAATTAATCGAAGCCTTCGCCGAGGTCGATTGCGACGACCCTAGTCTGGACCCGCTCTACGAAAAGGCGATCCGCGACACGATCACGCGCTTCGAGGCCACCGGCTCGCCTATGATCACGGATGGCGAGCAAAGAAAATATCACAACTTCGGCACCTATTGTGTGGATGGTCTCGCGAACATCGCGGCGGACGGCTTTCAACTTCCTTTCGTCAGTCACGTTCGCCGCTGGCCGCGGCTCACCTCGGGTCCGTTCCGTTACAAGCGCTATGCCGATAGTTTCCTGGAATTCGCGCAGCTCTACGCGCACGTGCCGGTGAAGCAGGCGGTCATTTCGCCCTCGGCCCTCAGTCTCATGTATCCCGCGCAGGGGCTTGCCGATTATTCGCGAGAAGAATTCATCGACGATCTGCTGGCGGAACATGGGAAGGAGGTGCGGAGTTGCCTGAGCAAAGGCGCGCCGAAAGTGCAGATCGATTTCACGGAAGGCCGGCTCGCGATCAAAATCGATCCGTCGGGCGAGCTGCTCAATAGCTTCATCGATCTGAACAATCTCGCGCTCTCGCGTTTTTCGGCGGAGGAGCGCAAGCGAATCGGAATTCATACCTGCCCTGGCGCGGACCGGGATTCGACCCATAGCGCGGATGTCGATTACGCGGAACTGCTGCCGAGCCTGTTTGAATTGAAGGCCGGCAATTTCTACATCGCGCTCGCCGGAGAAAAAGATCGGGTTCGGGTTTTGAAAACGATCCGGCAATATATGAAACCGGACCAGCGCATTTTCGTCGGCGTGGTGGCGCCGATCGATCCGCACCTGGAGACGCCGGAGGAAGTGCGCGACCGCATCCTGGAAGCGGCCGAGTACATTCCGCTCGAACAACTCGGCACGACCGACGACTGCGGCTTCTCACCTTTCAGCGACGACACATCGACTTCGCGCGACACGGCGTTTGAAAAAATTCGCGCGCGCGTTCTCGGCACATCCTTAGCCGCCGAGAGTCTCGATAAGAAGTGATGGCCACGAAGGAGAATGAAGAGGAGTTGCTTAAATCGACCGCGCTCCAGACTGCGAACATCATTCTCACCGCTCGTCTCCGCGCCGAGGAGCAACTGATTCAGGCGAAAGAGGCGTTGGAAGCCAGGACCGCGGAACTGGCGCACTCGCTCTCCATGCTGAGCGCGACCCTAGAATCGACCACCGACGGTATTCTCGTCACGGACGAACATGGAAAGATCATCACCTGGAACCGAAAGTTCATCGAGATCTGGCGGGTTCCGAAAGAAGTGATCGAGGCGCGCGAACACCGGCAACTTTACGAGCTCACCGGCCAGCAATTCGCGGATCCGAAAGAATTCTCGGACCGGATTAACGCGATTTATTCAGAATCGCCCGCGGAAACTTTCGAGATGCTGGAAACCGCGGACGGAAGAGTCTTCGAACGCAATTCGAAGATCCAGCGCGTCGAAGAGCGAAACGTGGGACGCGTCTGGAGCTTTCGCGAGATCACCGAGCGCAAGCGTGCTGAAACCGAACGCGAGCTCTTACTGGTGAGCGAACGCGAAGCGCGCGAACGAGCCGAGATGGAAACGCGAATGAAAGATGAATTTCTCGCGACGTTATCGCACGAGCTTCGAACGCCGCTCAATGCGATCCTGGGCTGGGCCAATATCGTCCGCACCGCCGAGAATCCGGCGGAGATCGCCGAAGGGCTCGAGGTCATCGAGCGCAATGCCCGTTCGCAGGCGCAGATCATCGAGGACTTGCTCGACATGAGCCGAATCATCTCCGGCAAAGTGCGACTGGATGTGCAGCGGGTCGATCTCCTGCCAGTCATCACGACCGCGATCGAGTCGGTCAAACCGATGGCCGCGGGCAAGGAGATTCGGCTCACTTCCGTGCTCGATCCGTTGGCGGGACCGATCTCGGGCGATCCTGCGCGTTTGCAGCAAATCCTTTGGAACCTCCTGACCAACGCGTTGAAATTCACACCCAAAGGCGGCCGCGTTCACGTGGTGCTGGAGCGCGTTGATTCCCACCTGGAGATCAGCGTCAACGACAGCGGCCGCGGCATCGCTCCGGATTTTCTGCCACACGTATTCGATCGCTTTCGCCAGGCCGATGCCTCGAGCACGCGCGAACAACGAGGCCTGGGTCTCGGTTTATCCATCGTGAAAAATCTGGCGGAACTTCACGGCGGTAACGTCAGCGCCAGGAGCGCCGGGCCGAACAAAGGATCGACTTTCACGATTATGTTGCCGGTGGCGACCGCGGTTAGTAATGACGAAGTGCGCCGTCATCCGCGCGCCGGCAGCGGAGAAACCGTCCGCGAAAAGCTGGACCTCCAGGATGTGCGCGTGCTGGCGGTGGACGACGAAGCGGACGCGCGGCTCCTCATCAAACGCATTCTCAGCGCGTGCGGCGCCCAAGTGGAAACTGCCGACTCCGGCGCCGCGGCCATTCCCATTTTGCGGAGAACGAAACCGCACGTGCTGATCATGGACATTGGTATGCCGAACGAAGACGGCTACACTGTCATGCGCAAGATGCGCGAATTGGCCAGTGACGAAGGAGGCAATGTGGCGGCGATTGCCCTCACCGCTTTCGCGCGATCCGAGGATCGCCGGCGCGCGGTGCTGAGCGGATTTCAAATGCACATGGCGAAACCGGTGGAGGCGCCGGAGCTAATCGCGATGGTGGCGAGCCTTGCCGGCCGCACTCAGTGACTCATCACCCGTAAGTACTCGCGGTCCCACGCCGCCGGAATACTTTCGCGCGAACTGTAGGGTCCCGGCTCGTAGGCCCGCGACGCGATTCCTTGCTGGCCGAGCTCGCACACATGCCAGTCCTGCTTGTTCGTGATGTCCCAAAACTCAATCGCGTCCGCCGGATTAAAATCATCGCGCTCCGATGCCTCCGGATGGAAAAACCAATCGCAGACGATCAACGTTCGCTCCGGCGATTGCGGCCAGAGTTGATGCACCATGACGTAATCCGGGTACAAGCTCAGGAGCATGTTCGGGAAAATGGAGTAATAGAAAACGCGTTCCTGATCCGCGCGCTTTACGTCACCTACCGGTAACGCGCAGGCGTTGCCACTTATCGTTAGGCTCCGGCCTTTATTGATCTTCATGAACCCCCCAAGAAACGGCCCTTCCGTCAGATCGTTCTCCGCCGAATCGTACGGCGAAACCTTCGATAACATCGGATGCACTCCGGGGCAGTGATAACACTCGGAATAATTCTCGAAGATCAGCTTCCAATTGGCGCGCACGTTGTACTCGACCCGCTTCGCCGATCGCAGCTTCGCCAGATTCCAGTGAGAAAATTTTCCGGCCAAAGGCGCGAACCATTCCTCGAGCGAGTTTGGGTTGTCGTCGAGATTTACGAAAATAAATCCCTCCCAGACCGCGAGGTTCACCCCGTGCAACGCGTACTGAGTCTTATCGAACTCAGGTACCTCATCCATGTGCGGCGCGCCGATCAACCGTCCATCGAGTCCGTAAGTCCAGGCATGATACGGACATTGGATCGCCGCCGAATGTCCGCTCTGCTCTTCGCATAATCGCGTCCAGCGATGGCGGCAGACATTGTAGAACGCGTGCAGCGTGTCCTTCTGATCGTGGACAACAATGACGCTTTCGCCGGCTACTTCCCGAACGAAGTAATCCCCCGCTTTGGCGATCTGGCTTTGATGCCCGACCAACACCCACTGCGCTGAGAAGATTTTCTCCTCTTCTTCAGCAAAGATTTCCGGCGAAATAAAGTAACGCTGCGGCAGCGTCTTCGCATCGGCCGTGAAGGTGTCGGCGGTTTTACGGAACGCTGAGGTTGCTCTCTTGTGCATTCGACAAGCTAGCAGCGCGCCCTCGAAAAACTTATTCGGGCCGAACTACTCGTGCCCGCCACCACCCGTATTCATGTTTGTGGATTCAGCGCCTTTCGGAATTCCTTCTAGCTTCAAGCTGGTCGCGAGGTCGTTCTTTATGCCTTGTCGAACCGCCAGCCCCTTCCCGGCGAGACTTTCCGGTCCCTTGATCTCGGTCCATTTGTTGTCTTTCAGAACCAGAAGGCGGGCACAGCCGTAGTAGGCCATCTGATTGCCGCCGGATCCATCGATATGAGCGAAAGAAAGCACCATGGTGGCATCAGCGATTTGATAGACCAACAGATGCACGAGAACGTTGTCGCCGGAATATGGCCGGTCGAGCGTGTAATTCCCGGCTATCACCACTTCCTTGGCCAGTTGGAGAGCGAGCGGATCGTAAAGTCCCTTCAGTTCGGAGCGGATCACTTTCGCTCCGCTGAGACGCGTGCCCGACAGGTGGCCGCGCGCCACGATCCATCCTTCAACGGGCGAGACGAGCAGCGATTTGTAAAATTTTGGGCTGATGGATCTCTGCAGTACGGCAGTTGGAATAACCTTGATGTCCGTAAGCGTGCGGCCCTGGGCTGTCGGCAGAGTTGTGACTCCCAAAAACAAAAAGAGGCTAGTGAGTGTAGTTAGGAAGCGCTTCATGCGCCGAGTGTGACCGGGCGACGACAACAAGACAAGACGAAACCTGCTACCGCTCGCCCTACTAAAAGGATCACGCCGCTACCGAAGGCTGATCGAGTTGCTGGCCGACCGGGATGCGTTGCGAGACGATGACCATGTCGGAGGCGGCTTCGCCGATCTGGAACGTTTCTTCCAAGAGCGGCGCGTTGAAGGAAGCCTGAAGGTCGAGGCGGAAGAGCGATTCAGTCAGCGCCTGGCGCACTTCGTAAAAGAGGCGGTCAAAGGTCTGGCTGAACTCAGCATCCAAACGCGCGTTGAATTCCTGCCGCGAGTCCCCCAATCTTTGTTTGAAATCACGCAACACACTCGACCGACGCCAGAGCAATCCCGCGGCGACCAGAAAAATGCCGGTCGCTAAAAATATTCCGCCCGTAATATCGAGCCAGAGAACCGGCGAGAGCGCGGCGATCACTACCCCCAGCGCCGCCAGCAGACTTCCCGCTAAAGCCAGCTTCCTTACATCGGTCGTTTGCGCGAGTTTGTCCCGCATGATGTCGTCGTCCACGCGCGTGTGTTCCAGTTTCGCGCGCAATTGCTTCAGCATCTCCGCGTGTTGCTCAGCCTGCGGCAAAAGAACATTGGCTCTCACCCGCTCCTGTCGTTGCGCGATGCTTTCCCCCAGCTCGTCCATCATCGATCGCATCTCCGCGAAGAGATCCTTCGACACCTGGGCCGTCTCTTTCTGGATTTCTTTTCGGGCCGACTCCTGAAACCCCGTCTTCACATCGCGCAGCCAGGCTTCGGTGTTCTTGTCCCGCAAAAATGGAATCGCGCGTCTAAACAATTTCCCGACGCGCAGACCTTCGCCGAATTCATCTTCCGATCGCCGGGCGAGCGTGTCGTAGGTGGCCGAGAGCTTATCGACAATCAGTTCCCGCAACGATCGCGCCTTCGCCTCCCGCGCATCGACCTTGCAAAGCAGCTCCTGATAAAACGTGCGCTCGTCATCGACCGCGGTCTTCTCCGTTCGAAGATGCGCGAGCAACCGGGTCATGACTGACCGGATGGTTTGATACGAGCCTTCCACTTTCATGCGCCATGCTTCGCCGCAGGCGATGGTGGTTTGCAGGTAACTGCGAAAATCCGCGAAGCCGTTTTCGTAGATTCCTTCCAGCTCGCGCTTGGCCGAGAGCGTGAACACGATCGGATTCTCGACGTGCCGCTCCCGCGCATACTGCTTTACGTGCTCGAGGTTGGTGATCAGCTCTCGCTGGCTGGCGCGATCCGATTGTTGAAGAACGAAGACCATCTTTCGGTGCCACTCCTTCTTGATCAAGGTCAACAGTTCCCAGGCAGATTTGGTATGCGGGTTCGATGCTGAAAAAACGAAAACCACCAGGTCGCTTTGGGGAATGTATTTTTCCGTGATGGTCTGGTGGTCCTTGATGATGGAGTTGGTCCCGGGCGTATCCACGATCGTGATTTCGCGCAGCACTTCCTTGGGCAGCGTCACGCGCTGCCACGATTCTCCGAGGCTGAGGGCTCTGCGTTCCACGCCGTAAACCAATTCCTGAATCCGCACCGTGCACGGGCCCGGCGCCACTTCGCACACTTCTTCGCGCAGCAGTGCGTTGATGAAACTGCTCTTGCCCGCCTTCACTTCGCCCACGATGACGAGAAGCGCCGCCGCCTGGAGATTCGTCAGACGCGAACGCAAAATCTGGGTCGCCTCGATATCGGCACATCGTTCCGCCAGCCACAACGACCGCTGAAGCAAATCCCGCAGCGTCTCGAATTGCTGCTTCAATTCCGGACTCAGGATTTGGGGCGCGTCCGGTCGACCGGGGCCGGTTTCCTGGGGTTGGAGCTGGTCCGGTTGGATCATCGCCGCCGATAATATCGGCCGAGTTGTTTCCTGCCCATCCGAAAATTAATGACGATTGATTTTTCCGTCTCGGTCTCGTCACTCGTCACTTGTCACTGGTCACTCCATTTGGAATGGTTCGGGCATGAGCGGAGTACGATTACTGGTTGGGACAAAAAAAGGCGCGTTCGTTCTCACTGCCGACGGCAAACGCGAAAACTGGGAGGTGAGCGGACCGCACTTCGCCGGCTGGGAAATTTATCATCTCAAGGGCTCGCCCGTGAACCAGGACCGCATCTACGCGTCGCAAACCAGCGGCTGGTTCGGGCAGCAGGTCCAGCGCTCCGATGATGGCGGCAAAACGTGGGAGCCAGTCGGAAACGAATTTGTTTACGACGGCGTTCCCGGAACCCACCAATGGTACGACGGGACGCAACATCCGTGGGAGTTCAAGCGCGTCTGGCATCTCGAACCGTCGCTGACCGATCCGGATGTCGTTTACGCCGGAGCGGAAGACGCCGCCCTGTTTCGTACGAGCGATGGCGGAAAGACCTGGGGCGAGTTGCCCGGATTGCGCGAAGCCAAGGGCAAACTGTGGCAGCCGGGCGCGGGTGGAATGTGCTTGCACACGATCCTGCTCGATCCGGCGAATCCCGACCGGATGTTCGTTGCGATCTCCGCGGCGGGCGCGTTTCGAACGGACGACGCCGGAAAGACCTGGCAGGCGATCAATCGCGGATTGAAATCGCCCTTCGAACTTCCCGATCCGACCGCCGAGGTGGGTCACTGCGTGCACCGCATCGCGATGCATCGATCGCGGCCGGGCGTGCTCTTCATGCAGAAGCATTGGGACGTCATGCGCAGCGATAATGCCGGCGACTCCTGGAACGAAGTCAGCGGCAATCTCCCGTCCGATTTCGGATTTCCGATCGACGTGCACGCGCACGAGCCCGAAACGATTTATGTCGTGCCGATCAAGAGCGACTCCGAGCATTTCCCGCCCGATGGAAAATTGCGCGTCTATCGGAGCCGCACCGGCGGCAACGAATGGGAAGCGCTGACGAAAGGTCTGCCGCAGAGCGATTGCTACGTCAACGTGCTGCGCGACGCGATGACGGTGGACTCGCTCGATCAATGCGGCATTTATTTCGGCACCACCGGCGGACAAGTCTATGCGTCCGCCGACTCAGGCGATACTTGGAAAGCGATCGTGCGCGATCTGCCGGCGGTTCTTTCGGTGGAAGTCCAGACGCTGCCATGATCCGGGTCGAGCTTCCGTTTCATCTGCGGAAACTCGCGCGCGTCGAGGGCGAGGTGCAGCTCGAAGTCGAAGGCGCTGTCACGCAGCGCGCCATCCTGGACGCGCTCGAAGCGCACTATCCCATGTTGCGCGGAACGATCCGCGATCACGTCACGCAACAACGCCGGCCATTCGTCAGGTTCTTCGCCTGCCAGCAAGACCTGTCACACGATGCGCCCGACACTCCCCTCCCCGACGCCGTTGCCAAAGCCGCCGAGCCCTTTATCGTGGTCGGCGCGATGGCGGGCGGTTGAGCGATGGCTAAAGAAAATAATGTCAGCATCGGAAAGGCGTTGCGCGCGCACGCCCTCTCCTACCCGGAAACGACCGAAGAATTCCCGTGGGGTGAGAGCGCTTTCAAGGTAAAAGGAAAGACGTTTGTCTTCATGCGGGCGACGCCGAGCGAACTCAGTTTCTCCGTTAAGCTTCCGCAGTCGCGCGACCGCACGCTCAAGCTTCCTGGTTCCGAGCCAACCCACTACGGACTCGGCGCCAAAGGCTGGGTCACCCTCCGGCCAACCGCGAAGACCTCGATGAAGCTGCTCTATGCGCTCATCGAAGAGAGTTACCGCGCGGTTGCTCCGAAACGTGTACTCGAAACACTGGCCAAACGAACTGGCGGCTCTTGACTGATCATTGGTAATGGAGCGCGACCATCGGGTCGACTCTCGTCGCCCGAAGCGCGGGGATGTAACTCGCCACGAGCGCCACGCCCATCAGGATCACCGAGATCGTGATGAAGGTAATCGGATCGGTCGCGCTGACACCAAAAAGCAGGCTCGCCATCACGCGAGTAACAACAAAAGCGGCGATCAATCCAAGCCCGACGCCCATAGACACGAGCTTCAATCCCTGTCCCATCGTCATGCGGAGCACGTCACTTCGTTGCGCCCCCAGCGCCATCCGGATCCCGATCTCGCGCGTGCGTTGCGCCACGGAGTAACTCATCACGCCATAGATTCCCACCGCCGCGAGCACCAACGCGAGGGCGGCGAAAA
Organism: Verrucomicrobiota bacterium; assembly: GCA_041167565.1. GTDB lineage: Bacteria > Verrucomicrobiota > Verrucomicrobiia > Chthoniobacterales > UBA10450 > AV80. The sequence goes on from JBEEHU010000016.1 coordinate 12,146, forward strand.
TTCCGAGAAGCATCGTGCTGAACCGCTGCCGCGCGACGGCGGCCGACACGATTTCGTCCATCGGCCGGATGTTCGAGACCGGTTGATCCTTATCGACGGCCCAGACCGCATTTCGCAACGCCATCGCGAGGCTCATCGGATCCACGCTGGTTCGCACCACAAGCGCATTGGGCGCGAGAAACTTCAGCTGCAGATAACTCATGTACATTTGCAGCTTCGGCTCGGCCACGAAATCGTTTTGCCGCACGTCTTTCACCACGCCGATCACCTCTCGCCAGGGCGAATCCGAGGTCGTAGAGCCATTCTTCAGCCGCTTGCCGATCGGGTCCTGGCCCGGCCAGAAATGCTTCGCCATCTTCTCGCTCACGATCACCGCGTAGCCGGTTTCAGTTGTGTCCTGCTCGGTGAAATCGCGGCCGCGCAAAAGCTGAATGCCCATGGTGTTGAAGTAACCGGGCCCGATCGCGCGATAAATAACATCACGCTGCTGGTCGGGCGGCGGATCGGGAATCCCCTCCACGCCGATGTACATGGAGTCGCCGTTGTAGGTAAGCGGCAAATTCCCGGCGATGGCCGCCGACTGGACTCCGGGCAGCGCCATCACGCGACGGATCACGTTATCGAAAAATGGAATCCGGTGTTCCCTGTCCGGGTATTTCAACTCCGGCAGCTCGATTTTCGCCGTGAGCAAATGATCGGCGCGAAAACCGGGATCGAGTTTCTGGAGATGGAGAAAGCTGCTGATCAAAAGACCGGCGCCGATCAGGAGCACGAAGGAAACAGCGACCTCGGCGATGACCAGCAAACCGCGGAGCCGCACTCCCTTGCTTCCACCCGAAGCATCACGACCGCCTTCCTTCAGCGTTTCGTTGAGGCTGAAGTTTGACGCCTGCGCCGCCGGCGCGAGGCCGAAGATCAAGCCCGTGACGATCGCCACCAGCGCGGTGAACGCGAGGACCTTGCCGTCGATGCCGATCGATTCCGCCTGCGCGATTGTATCCGGGATGAACGTCGTCAGAATTCGCAAGCCCGCGAAGGCGAACATCAAACCGACCGCGCCGCCGAGGATTGCCAGCAAGACACTTTCGGTAAGGAATTGTCTCGTTAGGCGTGAACGGCTCGCTCCGAGCGCCAGTCGCAGCGCGATCTCTTTTTGCCGGACCGCCGCGCGCGCCAGGAGAAGATTCGCCACGTTCGCGCACGCAATCAAAAGCACGAACCCGACCGCGCCGAGCAGCACCAGCAGCGCCGGCTTGATGTCGC
>JBEEHU010000017.1:0-59244 GCA_041167565.1 Verrucomicrobiota bacterium
CACCGCTTACAAAATCGGCATGCTCCGGATTCTGGATCTGCGCGAGAAAGCAAAGAAGCAGCTTGGCGCGAAATTCGACCTGCGCCAGTTTCATGACGTCGTGCTGACGAACGGGCCGGTCCCGCTCGACATGCTGGAGCAGCTCGTCGACGCCTGGGTGAAATCGAAGAGTTCCGGCTAGTTCGCCGGCCCGCGCTACAATCCTTTTCGGAACCAGCGGAGCGCTTCCTGCAATTGGGTGGGCCTCACCTCGTGCCCGCCCGGGTGGGTCGTGTGCCGGATGTTTTCGAATCCCGTTCGTCGCATCGAATTTTCCACGGCGTTTTGCTGCTCGGGCTTGGCGATCATGTCGTGCACTCCGCTGCTCAAGAAAATAGGAGTGCGGAGAAAGTCGTGGCCCGGTTTGAATCGCCGGTAGGCTTCCGTGATTCGCTCCTCATTCATCCCGTTGAGAAAAATTCCCGCGACGCGATAACCACCCGCCGCGAGGAGCGGCGCAAGGTAGCTCGCCCGTTTCGAGCCGCCGGATTGACCAGCGCACACGAGCGGCCATTTGTTTGAACCGGGGAAGCTCCGGTTCAACGCATCGAGCGCCGCCAGGGTATGACCGGCCCGCCAACCGGAGCTGTCCAGGACGGGAGGTGGCTTCGGCCCATCGCCAGCGAGCAGAACCCAGCCTTCCGCAAGCGCAGTCACACGGTAGTGGACCAACAGGTCGTACCAACTCGGAAATAGGTGATCGCTCGACGAGAACACGATGAGCACGGGCCACGTTTTCTTCGGATCAAACCCGCGCGGGACGGCCAGCGTGGCCATTGTATAGGGCGGCACGGCGTTGCCCCCTTCCGCGACGTACGATTTCTCCAACTCACTCAAAGGCACGCTCACGCGGACCGTGCGGCCAGGGATAAGAGGCGCACCAGCAAAGCTCAAACCCGCGGGGAACGCGCTCGCGGAAAACGCGAGCCACGCGAGAGCGCAGAAGATCGTCGCAACCCGTGAGCGCAGATTTTTAAACGCGCGCGCCACATAGGATTGTTATCACAACCCGATCTGGAAACAGCGACTTTTTTGCTGGGCTTGAACGAAGATGCGTGTCAAGCTCTGAAGTCATGAAGCACAGGACGCGTGGTATCGTCTTTTTGCTCGTCGCTCTTGCGACGCCAGCCAGTTACGGCGGCGAACCCGATCGGGGGGTAGCCGGAGTGGACGTGATCGTGAAACAAAGGCCCAAAGACAGTGCGGTCACGGATGCCCGCGGCAACTTTGCCATCGAAGCTCTGGCCGCCGGCTCTTACACATTGACGTTCCGCTCGCGGAAGGCGGAACACATTCCCAGCACATCGGACAAGGTCATCGTTGCCACGATGTATTCGATCAAGATTGAAGGGGCAAAACATGCGGTGAATAAAAGCGGCCTAACGAGCGATGACCTTCTGACCGGGGTCGAAGTCGAGGTCAATCTTGGACCGGGCGCGAGGATCCGCGGACAAGTCGCCGCCGGGGCCCAGAAGAACATGATTTGGATACCGAAGGAACCCGGCAGCAATCTCCCGGGACGCTGGGTGGCGGAAGATTCGGCCGAAGCCAAGGCCGCTCGCCATTTCAATGCGTATCCAGTGAGCGTGGATGGAATTCGGCACCAGGTACACCGATAGCGCGGGGACGTGCACCAGGAAGGTTGCCGCAAAGCGTTTTTGCTTGGCTTAGGGAAACGCGGTCGTTATTCTGCGAAGTTATGAAGCACATGATTCGCGGTATTCTGTTGTTGTCGGTTCTTTGCGCAATGCCGTTCGCTTACGGCCAGGCACCGAAGGGCGTTGCCGGGGTTGGTGTCGTGGTGAAACAAAATCCGAACAAGCGCACCGTAACCGACGCCCGCGGCAACTTCTCTCTCGAAGGTCTACCAGCTGGCTCCTTCACTCTGACGATCCGCCCGCAGAAAGCGGCAGATACAAAGATGGCTTCTACGACCAAAGCCGTCGTCGCCACATCGTATTCGATCAAAGTCGAAGGAACAAAACGTCCGGTAAATCAAACTCTGACGAGTGATAAACTTCTGGCCGGAGTCGATGTCCCGGTGGAGGTGGGAGCGGGCGCGAAGGTTCGCGGACAAGTCCTCGCAGGAGGGCTTAAGAAAATGGTTTGGATCGCCGCCGAGATCGGCAGCCACATGCCCGGACATTGGGTGGATGCAGATTCAAAGGAAGCGGCCTCTCGCAATACCGTCCGGGTCAGTAACGACGATTTCCGGAGTAATATGCAAAGGGGTCCCGATCCGCACCAGCAGGCCGATGGTCGATAGCGGCATAGGGTCGGTTGCCCTTCGGGGGCGAGAGAGGTATCTTACGGGATCATGAAAACTATCCTTCGCGGTATTCTGTTGTTGTCGGTCCTCTTTGCCCTGCCGGCCGTTTACGGGGCCGAACCTCCGGGCCCGAAGGGTGTTGCCGGAGTTAGTGTCGTGGTAAAACAAAATCCGGCCAAACGCGCCGTGACCGATGCCCGCGGCAACTTCTCTCTCGAAGGCCTGCCGGCCGGCTCCTACACTCTGACGATCCGCCCGCAGAAAGCGGCAGACACAAAGATGGCTTCAACGACTAAAGCCATTGTCGCCACCTCGTATTCGATTAAAATCGAGGGAACAAAACGTCCGGTAAATCAAACTGGCCTAACGAGCGATAAACTTTTGGCCGGAGTAGACATTCCCGTGGAGCTGGTCGCTGGCGCGAAGGTTCGCGGACAAGTCATGGCAGGAGGACTTAAGAAAATGGTTTGGATCGCCGCCGAAGTCGGCAGCCACATGCCGGGACATTGGGTGGATGCGGATTCAAAGGAAGCGGCCGCCCACAATATCGTCCGGGTCAGCAACGACGATTTCCGGAACAATATGCAGAGGGCTCCCGATCCCCATGCAGAGGGGGGCGGATTTAACGACCGGCCGAGCGGTACCGGCCGTTAGTCTGCTCCAGCGATTTTGTCGCGGCCCATCTAACCTTGGCTGCTCGGTGATGCAGAGGTATTCTGCGGGATCATGAAAACCATCCTTCGCAGCGTTCTCGTTTTCGCTGCTCTCTTCGCGGCTAGTGCGATTTTCGCGGCGAACACTCCCGCAGTGAATATCATTGTGAGACAAACGGCGGGAGGCCAAATGGTGAAACAGATGAAAACCGTCTCTGACGGCAACTTTTGGCTCGGCAGTATCCCGGCCGGCGATTACACCATCGAATTCCGTTCGCCACGGTCGCCAGAGTTAAATCAGATGGAGTTCTTCATTGCGATTGACGGAACAAAGAAGGTCGGGACGCAAAGGGGCATTTCTGGGCGTAGTCTGGTGGGGGGCGTGGCTGTCAATGTGGCAGTAGGGCCGAACGCTTACGTCACCGGACAAATTGCCGTGGGCCCGGCCGCCGCCCGGAGAAAGAAAATGGTTTATGTGCCACCCCTGCTCGGCAGCCACATGCCGGGGAAGTGGGTGGAGAAGGGATCTGCTGAGGCAGTCCTTCCTCGCAATCAGGGCCAAATCCGGCTCGAAGATATCCGGAAATGGCAGGACCATGGCGATGTCAGCCATTGACCTGGCTGTTCTTTAGGAAGCGCTCGCAAAAAAATTGGCGTGGGCGCTTTTCCCCGATATCATTCCGGAATGAAGAACATATTTCGCTTCGCTTCGATCGTTCTCTTTCTCATCGCGGTTTCTGTAGGTTACAGCGCGCTTCCGGCACTGAACGTGACCGTGTCTGATGGCGGCGGAAAAGTCGCCTTCAAAGGCGCGACGAACGCCACGGGCACCTTCGCGACCCCAAACCTCAAGCCGGGCAATTACGTCGTCCAGTTCAACTCATCGAGTGCGGCCTTGAAAGGCAATACCTACGCGCTCGTGATTTCCGCGGGCAAGAAAAAGGTCACTGCCGATGCGGTTCCGGGAGAGAAATTCGTCGCCGGCGGTGTAGCGATGAAGCTCGAGGTGGGCTCGGGTTTGAACATAACGGGCCAGGTCGCTACCACAGTCAATGTCCGAATCGACCCCAAGTCCCAAAAGAAAATGGTCTATATCGCACCGGCGGTCGGCAGCAATATGCCGGGAAGATGGGTTCCAGAAGATTCAGCCGAGGCGGTCGCTGCGCGCCAGTCGGGCATGCTTCGCACTGAGGACGTGAGGAAGATGCAGGATCACGGCGACGGCGCCGCCTCAGGGAGGTAACGCTCGAGCCTGCCGTCAGGATCCAGCGCGCAATCCTTTCGCAAGGGGATTGCCAAACGCCTTGCGCCGTCATCTTACCGGCGGAGGGGTTCGAACCCACACACTCTTGCGAGTACTGGATTTTGAGTCCAGCGCGTCTGCCAGTTCCGCCACGCCGGCCGGTGCCGCTACCGTTTCGCATTGGATGCGTGGCGCGCAAGTGAAATTACGCTCTCGAGCCGTCGGGCTTTCGGCGAATTGAGTTGAAACACCAGCAAGTTCGCGTGCTACGCTCGCTTCAAGATGATGCGATTATTTTGGTTGGCGGTAATTTTCTTTTTAGCTAGCAGCACTTTCGCCGAAGAGCGCGCCGTGCAGCTTCTTCTGCCTTCGCGCCGGCTCGAGGCGACGAGTACTTTCGAATTGCGATTTCCGAGCGAAATGGTGCCGGCGGATCAGGTCGGCAAACCAGCCGCGAGTTCGCCGCTTGTTTTCACACCGGCCGTGGAAGGGCAGTTCATCTGGCTCACTACTCGGAGCGGAACATTTGCGCCGGAGGAAATTCTGCCGCTCGGCGTCAAATACCAGATCTCGTTGCGCTCAGGCTTGAAGGATGCGGCCGGGCGCGAAATCAAATCGAGCTTGCGCGAAAGCGTGGAGACTCCGCCGATGCGGGTAAAAGGTTTCGCCTATCTCGGCGGGGGCGATCCTCAGGACGCATCCGCTACGCCGCGTGTGCTGGTCCTTTTCAATGCGAACGTCAAAGCAGAGGCATCCGCGAAATTCTTTCGCTTTGTTAACGGTGCGGGAGTGAAGATCGACGCGCGGGTGGAGCAGGCGAACGATCCGAAAAACCGCGACCGCGCGTTTCCGACTTATCAAAGCGACGACCGCATGTTGTCGATCTGGGGAGAGAAGGCAGCCCCGGTCGAGGAAGACGAGGAGAAGGACAAAGAGAAACCGGGCCCAGGGCGCCAGAATATTCTTTTCGTGGCGGCAGCAAAACCGCTTCCGCCCGGGAACGATTGGAAACTAATTGTCGAAGCTGGTCTGCCGGCTGCGGAATGGAAAGTGGCGCTGCCCGCACGCAAGGAAATCATCGTCGGCACGGTAAAGCCCTTCGTCGTCAGCAACCTTGCGGCGGAAAGTAATCGGGTCGCCGGCCGGCGCATTATCATCCAATTCTCCAAGGCGCTCGCCCCGGAGGTCACGCCGGAAACAATTTCGCGCTGGATTTCCGTGACGCCCGCGCCGCCAAAGTTCAAGGCCGACGTCGAGGGCGATGCCGTCACCTTCAGGGGCGAGTTCGCGCTCGGGGCAAAATATCGCGTCGCGATCAAGAATGGTCTGCCGGCGCTTCAGCCATTCCGGCTCGAACGCGCTCAGACTAGCGATCTCGTATTCAAACAAATCGCGGCGCGGCTCGTCTTTGAAGACTTCGCCACACACCAGCATCTTTCCGGGACCCGCCGCTTCCGTCTGCTCTCGGTAAATGTGCCGCGCATTCGGGTCACCGCGCGGCTCTTCACCGGCGACACCACCACAGTGGCGATCAAGGCCTACGATCAATATGAAGAACGCCGGGACGACATGCCGGGCGACGAAATGTACAGCCGCATCGACGTCGAGAAGCTGCCGGGGAAAGTGATTTGGGAACGGGAGCTAACCGCCGGAAGCAACGTCGATAAACCGGAAACACTCCCGTTGAACTGGGACGAAATCCTGGGCGAACACAAGACGGGTGCAGTTCTGCTCACAGCGGAATCGATCGATCCCGTGACGGAGGAGAAAAAGCGCGTCGGCACGCAGGCCATCGTGCAGTTGACCGATTTGGGCGCGGTTTGGAAACGCGACAAGGCCGGGATCTCGCTCCACGTTTTTTCACTCTCGAGCGGCGCGGCATTGCCGGGTGTGCAACTGCGTCTGATCGATACCGAGCAAAAAAATCTGGGCGAAGCGGTCACAGACGAGCACGGTGGCGCGCATTTGCCGGCGACAAGCGATGCCCGCTGGATCTTCGCCAGGCGCGCTGAGGATGGACATCTCATCGCGATCAATAGCGGCGATAACTCCGTGCCGCTTTATCGCCTGGGCGTTAATGACGAGAGCGGCGAGGACGAGATGGAACTCCATGCCGTTTTCCTTTTCACCGAGCGCGGGGTCTACAAACCCGGTGACGTCGTTCACCTCAAAGGCATCGCGCGCAATCTCGACGAGAACCAATCGACTCTGCCCGCCGGAAAAAAGCTGGCGGTCAAAGTGACGGATGCGCGCGATCGGGAAATTTTTGCCAAAGCGGTCACGCTCTCGGAGTTCGGTTCGTTTGCCGAAGACATCAAGATCCCGGCCGGCAGCCTCGGGAAATACCGCGTGGCGATCGTGGATGACGCGAAAGAGCACAAGCTCACCGGCAACTGCGATTTCCAGGTGCAGGAATATCGGCCGAATGCGTTCGAGATTTCGATTCCGTCGCCGCCGGCCGCGGCCGGACCGGTGCAGCTCGATCTGCCCATCGCCGCCAAATATTTCATGGGGAAACCGCTCGTGAAAGCGAAGCTAACGTGGTCGCTCGTCGCGCGCGACGATTCCTTCAAACCCGAAGGCCTCGCTGATTTCGCCTTTTGCAACGCCGTGGAGGATTTCCGGCTGAACCGCGCGTTGGATCGCATCTCGCAATTCAATGGGCAGGGTGAAGTGGAGGTGGATGCAAACGGCGTCGCCCGGGTCACAACGCAGCTCCCGATCAATCCGAAAGCGCCGCAGCCGCGTGCCGCGAAGTTGCTTTGCGAAGTCACCGATCTGAGCCAGCAAACTGTTTCCGAATCGAAAACGTTCGTGCAACACAGCTCGGATTATTACCTTGGTCTGCACCGCGTCGATGCGGTTATGAAAGAAGGCGATCGGGTCCCAATCGAACTCATCGCGGTAGGCATGGACGGCAAGACGCTGACCATGCCTATCAAGTCCCAGGTGCGTCTGGCGCGTGTGAACTGGCAGACCAATCGGCTCGCTGCGGCCGGCGACACGACGGAATTCGACAGCAAAGCCGAGCTCCATGTCGAGTGGGAACGCGAGCTCACGACCACGCCCGGCATCGGCCCCGATCGTAAACCGATTGCGTCGGCGCTGTCCGACGTCGTCGCGGGAAAACCCGGGGAATACTTGCTCGAAGCCACCGGCAAAGACGCGAACGGCCACGACATTCTCACCTCGCTCACCTTCGACGTCGTCGGGCCGGGTGAAACGGTTTGGAATTATCGGAACCCTTACGCGATCGATCTGGTGACGGACAAGGAGAGTTACGCTCCGGGCCAAACCGCGACGATCATGGTCAAGACGCCGATCGCGGGCGACGCCCTCGTCACGGTGGAGCGCGATCGCGTTCTGCGTTCCTTCGTCGCACGGCTCAGCGGCAACGCGCCTTCCGTGCAAGTGCAGATCACCGAAACAGACGCGCCGAATGTTTTTGTCTCAGTTATGCTTCTTCGCGGGGCGAACGACAGTCCGCGGAAGATCAAATCGCCCGAATATCGAATCGGCTATTGCGAAGTGAAAGTCGCGCGGCCTAACGACAAGCTGGCCGTGACCGTGAAACCTTCGAATGCGGTTTCAAAGCCGGGAGAGAAGATCGCGCTCGAGGCGGAAGTGCACGACGCCAGCGGGAAACCGGCGGCGGATTCCGAGGTTGTGCTTTTCGCCGTCGATGAAGGCGTCCTCTCGCTGACCGGTTACAAAACGCCCGATCCGCTGACGTTCTTCAATCAACGGCGTCCTCTCGCTGTCCAGACGAGCCTGACTTTGCCAACGCTCTTGAAGGAGGAGGCCGAGGAAGCCGATTTCGCGAACAAGGGATATCTGATCGGCGACGGCAAAGGGGGACCGTCGTTACTGGAAGGTTTGCGGAAGAATTTTCTGGCGTGCGCGTTCTGGAACGCCACCCTTCGGACTGACGGGCAGGGCCGGGTGCGCGCGGAGTTCGTCGCGCCGGACAGCCTCACTCGCTATCGCGTGATCGCGATCGCGGCGACGAAGCAGAACCAGTTCGGCACCGCCGAAGCCGCCGTCGAGATCAACAAACCCATCATGCTGGAGGCCGCGCTCCCGCGCTTCGGAAATCTCGGCGACAAACTGGTTTTGCGCGCCGTACTGCACAACACGACCGATCTCGCCGGCGAAGCCGACGTGGAACTGCAACTCGATGCGACCGCGAAGACGCCAGAAATAAAGCGTCACGTGACCCTGCCGGCGCACGGCTCGGTTCCGGTCGATTTCCCGGCGGAGCTAATTGCGACGGGACACGCGCAATGGCGCTGGAGTGTCCGCTTTGTCGGGACCGCTCAGAAAACTGAATTGCAGGACGCGCTCCAATCTGAGCTCGATGTCGATTACCCCGCGCCGCTTCTCCGCGAAGTGCAAACCAAACGGATCGAGAGCAACGACGCGGAGATCGGGCGCATTTCCGATCCGCAAATCATGGAGGGCGATGGAAAGGTGGACGTGAATGTCGCGAACACGCGGGTAATCGAGCTGCGCGAATCGATCCGGCAACTTCTCCACTATCCCTATGGTTGCGTCGAGCAGGCGACCTCCAGTCTTCTGCCCTGGCTGCTGGTGCGCGATCTGCGGGCGACCGTGCCCGAACTGGCGAAGAGCGATGCAGAGATCGCCGAGGTCGTGAATAAAGGCGTCAACTTGCTCCTTTCGATGCAGACGAGCTCGGGCGGGCTCAGTTATTGGCCGGGCGGCCGCGAACCGATGTTGTGGGGCAGCGCTTACGGCGGGCTCGCGCTGGCGCTCGCGCAAAAACAAAAATTTCCGGTGCCGGCGGCCGAAGCGAAGAAGGTCTTCAATTATCTCAGCGAACAACTTCGCGGGACGGCGAAAGACGCCACCGGCTATGGACTCTCGGACCGCTGCCTCGCCGTTTACACTCTCGCGCTCGCGGGCAAACCGGAACCTGCTTACCACGATCTGTTGTTTCAGAAGCGGGCAAAATTGAGCGCCGAAGATCGCGCGCTCGTCGCACTCGCCGTGATCGAAAGCAAAGGCCCGAAGGCGATGATCGACGAATTGTTGAAGGCGCCTGCCGGGAACGATGGATACGTCGAGCAATTCTTCGGCTCGGTGGCGCGCGAGAATGCTTTGCACCTCATGGCGTGGACGCTCCACCAGCCCAAATCACCGCGCGTGGACGAGCTCGCGGTCGAGCTTTTCCGGCGACGCAGCAACGGGCACTGGAGCACGACGCAGGCGAACGCGTGGTCGTTGCTCGCGCTCTCTTCCTATCTGCGTCAGGTCGAGACGGGCGACAAGAATGCGACCGGCCAGATACTGTGGGACAAAGCCACCGCGCCATTCTCGGTGAATAAAGACAAGACGCTGGTGGCCGCGACGTTTCCAATCGTCAACAAAACAGCCGGCGAACCAATCCGCGTTACCAAAACCGGCGGCCAGATTTTTTCCGAGGTCACGGCCGAAGCCCGGGCGAAACTGATCGAGCAGCCGCGGCAGAATCGCGGGTACACGATCTCGAGAAAATACGCTAAACTCGGCGACGATGGTCATCTCGCGGCCGCGGAGAATCTCCGCGTCGGCGACCGCGTCCTAGTCACTCTTAATATCGAGGTCCCGCGCCGCGCGACTTATCTCGCCGTGGAAGATCCGCTGCCGGGCGTGTTCGAAGCGATCAATCCCGCCTTCAAATCGCAGGAGGTGGTGGCGGGCGAAACGCTCGGAACAGAATGGGTGAGCGATTATCGGGAGTTGCGGACCGATCGCGCGCTCTTTTTCGCGGATCTGCTTTATCCCGGCCAATACACGTTGCGTTATCTGGCGCGTGTCATCTCTGCGGGGGACGCCATCGCGCCGTCGGCGAAGATCGAGGAAATGTACCACCCCGAACGCATGGGCACGACGGAAACCCTGCGCATCCACACCGAATCGCTGAAGTGAGGACGCAATTTGGGGCTCTCTGGGTAGCGCACGCGTCTCGCGTGCTGGTTTCGGCGTCTCGCCGAAACAGGCTTTTAGAAAGTGCGCGATGGCGAGACGCCATCGCCAACGCGCGAGACGCGCGCGCTACCCAGGCAAGACCGTTAGCGTCGTATGAACCGCAGGTTTAACGCGGTGTCAATTCTTGCGACGCTCGCGCTCCTGCTACTCGCCGCGCATTTCGCTCTCACGCTCGTTCCGATTCCGCCCGCCCTCTCGCGCCCACCGATCCAAAGCATTGCCCTTCTCGACCGCAAAGGAATTCCGCTGCGCGAAGCACGCGTCGCCGAGCGGTTCAGCCGCGAGCTCGCTCTCGAAGACGTGCCGCGGCATGTGATCGACGCCGTCCTCGCGGCCGAAGACAAACGCTTTTACCGCCACCACGGAATCGATTGGCTTGCCACCATACGCGCCGTCGTCACCGGCCTCGGCCACGGCCGAATCATTTCCGGCGCCTCCACGCTCACGCAACAGCTCGTGAAGATTTCCGAGCGCCGGCCGCGCACCTTGCGCGCAAAATTCATCGAGAGCATCACGGCCATGCGTCTCGAGCAATCCTGGTCGAAAGATCGGATTCTCGCGGCCTATTTGAACCGCCTCGACTTTGGCAATCTGAATATCGGCCTCGCTTCGGCGGCTGATTATTACTTCGGGAAACCAGTGTCGGATTTGAGCGACGCGGAAGCGGCGTTCCTGGCGGGAATTCCGAGGAACCCGAGGAAACTCAATCCGCATGTCGCACCCGAAGCGGCGCGGCTCCGTGAGGAAACCGTCCTGCGCCGGATGCGCGACAATGGTCAGCTCGATTTGGCGCGGTATGAGCGCGCCATCGCTGAGACGCTTGCGCTCCGCCCGCCACAGCGCCGCTTTCGCGCGCCTCATTTTGTGGAGCTGGTTTTGCAACAGCAACCGCTCGAAATGCCGCGCGCCGAGCTCCAGACGACGCTCGATTTTCGCCTGAACGAACAGGTGGAAAAAATCGTGCGCGAGCGGCTGGCTCAGTTGCGCGAACAGAATGTGCGCAATGCCGCCGCCGTCGTGATCGACAACGCCAGTGGCGACGTAATTGCGCTCGTTGGATCCGAGAATTATTTCGCGCCAGGTGCGGGGCAGGTGAATGGCGCGTGGGCGCAGCGCTCCGCGGGATCGGCGCTGAAGCCGTTCACTTATCTGCTCGCTCTCGAACGCGGCGCGACTCCGGCCACGATGGTAGCGGATGTTCGGACCAACTTTCCATCCGCCGACGGTTTCTATCGTCCGGAGAATTACAACCGCCGTTGCTACGGACCGGTCCGATACAGGACCGCGCTGGCCAGCTCCTTGAATATTCCCGCGGTCAAAGTTTTGCTGGCCGCCGGCGGTCCGGCTGCGTTGCACGAACGCCTGCGCCTTTGCGGCCTAACGACACTCAACCGGCCGGCGGAAATTTACGGACTTGGCCTGACTCTTGGAAATTGCGAGGGGCGGCTGCTCGAAATGACGAACGCCTACGCGAGTCTCGCGCGCCTGGGAGAGGTTCGGCCCTGGCGTGTTCTCAACGGCGGCCCAACCTCGGCGCGCCGCTATTCCCGGCCTGAGCTCGTCTGGCAGATCGCCGATATTCTCAGCGACAACTCCGCGCGCACCCTCGCCTTCGGCATGAACTCCGCGTTGCGCTTCGATTATCCCGTCGCCTGCAAAACAGGAACGAGCACCGACTTCCGGGATAACTGGACGATCGGATTTACGCCCGAGTTTTCCGTTGGGGTCTGGGTCGGAAATTTCGACGGCGCGCCGATGCGCGAGGTCTCGGGCGTGACTGGCGCGGGGCCGATTCTCCATTCGGTTTTTGATTACCTGCATGCGAATTACGGCACGAGCTGGTATCGGACACCGGCTGGGATCGCGGAGCGGCTGGTGCATCCGCTTACCGGCAAATTGCTCGCCGATTCCGATCCGCGCGGCGTCCGCGAAAAATTTCTGACCGATAACTTACCCGCCGCGGAATCGGCGGACGATTACGACGCCGCTGGAAATGTGCGGCTCGGGCCGGAGTACGCCCATTGGTTTCACAGTGCGGAAAACAGCGTTCGAGACCGAGCCGTTTTGGCGATGACAGACAACGATCTCCAGATCACTTCGCCGTTGCCCGGGAGCATTTACGTCGTTGATCCGGACGTGCCTTCGAGCCGGCGCATTCCGCTGGTCGCGAATGGAGGAATGCAAATCAAGTGGGAGAGCGAATCGCTGATCTGCCGTTCCGAAGCGGGCCGCGATTTCGCGCTGGCGATCGACGGCGAGCACCGAATCGTCGTGACCGATCCGGTGAGCGGACGCCACGCCGAGACGTGGATTCGCATTCGATCGTTGTAACGAAACCTCAGAGACCGCCGCTCATCACATCGAGCGGCTGCAAACTGCGGGGCGGCCCGAAGATCTCGCGCAATACAATCGCGCTCCGCAGGCCTTCGCGAGAGGTCAGGTTGAACCTCAAGTTCTCTTGCGGCTTCACCGCAGCGCGTGAGGGATCCTGGAGCGAAGCGGCGTCGAGATCGCGCACCTCGAAGCCGGCCTCCTGAACTGGAGCAGGCTGGAAAATTCTCCGAGGAAGTTGAGGCGGCTGTGATGCGCCAGGGATCGACGCGGGCGACGGCGGAAGCGGTGGCGGAACTGTTTTCAGCCGAGGCAACGGAGATCTCAAGGGCGGCAGAGGCGGCAGCGTCGTCTGGCGTGGTGCGCTGGTCCGCGGCCGGACCGGAGGCGGCGGAGGCGAGCTCACCGGCCGTCCGAGTGCTTCCATAAAACGGCGAATGCGCTCTTCCTCGGTTTGCGCTTCTGCGCGGGGAACCGGCTGTTCGGGAACGACCGGCCTCTCCGCAGTCGTTTTCTCCCCCTGAGATTTTTGCCAAAGCCAGCGAAGAATCGACGCCGCAATGACGATGATCAGGATGACGGGATGGTCGAAAATCGACGCTGCCATTTCTCTTCCCTGTTTTCCTACTTTCTCAGGTCGTTCCTTCCGTTCGCGGTTTGTCGCCGCCCGCGATTGATTCCCGCATCGAAGTATCTGCCTGCACATTTTTCATGCGCACATAATCCATGATACCGAGATTGCCGGAGCGAAATGCATCGGCCATTGCCTGCGGCACGAGCGCTTCGGCCTCGACTACTTTCGCGCGCATTTCCTGGGTGCGCGCCCGCATTTCCTGCTCGACCGCCACCGCCGCGGCGCGTCGCACTTCGGCCTTGGCTTGCGCCACGCGCTTGTCGGCTTCGGCCTGCTCCGTCTGGAGTTTCGCGCCGATGTTTTCGCCGACGTCCACATCGGCGATGTCGATCGATAAAATTTCGAAGGCCGTTCCGCTATCGAGACCTTTGGCCAGCACGGTCTTCGAAATCCGGTCCGGGTTTTCCAGGACGTCCTTGTAGGAAGCCGCCGTGCCGATCGAGCTGACGATGCCTTCGCCCACGCGCGCGATGATCGTTTCTTCCGTGGCGCCGCCGACGAACCGGTCGAGGTGCGAGCGCACCGTTACCCGCGCCTTGACCTTCACACCGATGCCGTCCTGCGCGACTCCGTCGATGGTGGTGCGGCCCATCGAAACATTCGGGCAATCGATTACTTTCGGGTTGATGCTCGTGCGCACGGCTTCGAGCACGGTCTTGCCGGTGCCCTTGGTGGCCAGGTCGATCGCGCAGGCGCGGTTGAAATCGAGCGAGATTCCGGCTTTGTCCGCGGCGATCAACGAGAGAATAACGTGATTGACGTCGCCGCCCGCGAGGTAATGCGCTTCGAGCGGATCGCTCGGGATATCGATGCCGGCTTTGACGGCGGTGATGCGGTTATCGACGATCATTCCCACCGGCACTTTCCGCAGCCGCATCCCGACCATTTTGCCGAGCGAAACCGGCGCGTTGGCGATCCGTGCGCGAATCCAGAGGCCGAAGAAATTGAAAAGAATGATGCAAAGAATCAACGCGAACAGCGCGATGACTGCGACGCCGACAAAATAAAGCGGTTCCATGAAGGCAGGTTAGCGACGGCTGCAGCGCGCGGAAAGTTTAATCGGCTTGTAGCGGCGCTCTATGAGCGCCGAAATCTAATGACCCGGCGGTCGTAGACCGCCGCTATATCGCGAATCTTTCGTTGCAATCGCACGGAGACGTAATACGCATTGCGCGTTGTGAAAAAGGCGGAGAGAACGCGGGTGGCCGTGATAGGCGCTTCCGGTTACACGGGCGAGGAGCTGGTGCGCCTCCTTCTGCGGCATCCGCAGGTGGACCTCGTCGCCGCGACCTCGCGGCAATTCGCTGGCAGTTCTCTGGCCGAAATTTTTCCGCGGGTCGGCCATCATTCGACGGCAAAGAGGTTGCAGTTCTCCGACGCGTCCCCCGACAAAATCGCGAAAGAGGCCGAAGTCGTTTTCCTCGCGCTCCCCCACGGCGTGGCTGTCGATTTCGCCGAACCGCTCTTGAATGCCGGAGCGCGCGTGATCGATCTGAGCGCGGATTTTCGAATCAGGAACGCCGCGATTTACCGCGAGTTCTACGGCCAGGAGCATCGCGTGCCGGATTTATTGGCGACCGCTGTTTATGGTTTGCCGGAGATTTATCGTGAGAAAATTCGCGGCGCGCGCCTGGTGGCTTGTCCCGGTTGTTATCCAACGAGCATTCTGTTGCCGGCAATTCCGCTGCTGCGCGAGAAGCTGGTAGAGCCGGGCAGCATTATCGCGAACAGCTTGAGCGGTGTGAGCGGAGCGGGTCGCAAAGCGGAGCTCGATTATTTGTTCGTGGAATGCAACGAGAGCCTGCGGCCCTACGGCGTGCCGAAGCATCGCCACCTCGCTGAGATCGAACAGGAATTGTCCGCCGCCGCCGAGCGCGAGATCAGGATCCAGTTCACTCCGCATCTCGTGCCCGTGAACCGGGGGATTCTGACCACGCTTTACTTCGCCCCGACCGCGACGGGCGAAGATCCGAAACGAATCGCCGCCGCCTTTCGCGCGAGCTATGCGGATGAACCGTTTGTTCGTCTGCTCCACGATAAAACGCTGCCCGATACCAAGAACGTCGTCGGCTCCAACTTCATTGAGATCGCATGGCGTTCTGATCCGCGCACGGGCCGGCTCATCGTGATGAGCGCCGAAGATAATCTGATCAAAGGCGCGAGCGGCCAGGCGATCCAATGTTTCAATCTAATGCGTGGTTATGAGGAGACGGCGGGGCTGCTTTGAAAAACTCGTTCCGAAAAATCGACGGTTCCGTTTGTGCGCCGCGCGGCTTTAAGGCCGCCGCTGTCTTTTGCGATATCAAGCGGATCGGAACCGGCAAGGGATCGGAGAAAGGCGAGAAGCGCGACCTTGCTCTCATCGTTTCCGATGTTCCGGCCGCCGTCGCGGGAATGTTTACGACGAACCAGGTTTGCGCCGCGCCGGTGAAGATTAGCGCGAAACATGCAGCCGGAAAACGGGCGCGCGCGATCGTGGTGAATTCGGGCAACGCCAATGCCTGCACGGGAGCGCGCGGAATGGCGGACGCGAAGTTGATGACGGAAATCGCGGCGCGGAGCCTCGGCATTTCCGCGAAGGAAGTGCTGGTCTGTTCGACCGGCCGGATCGGAGTGCCGATGCCAATGGGAAATGTGAAACGCGGCATCGCGCAGGCGGCGCGATTGCTTTCGAGGGGATCTGCGCCGGCGCGAGAAACGGCGGAGGCGATCATGACCTCGGACACGCGCCGCAAAGAAATCGCCGTGGAAGTCGAAATGGGCGGCGTCCGCGTTCGGCTGGGCGGCATTTGCAAGGGCGCGGGAATGATTCAGCCAGCAATGAGTCGAAGCGGTAAGCGGCCGGCAGCGGGATTGCATGCGACCATGCTTAGCTTTCTCACGACGGATGCCGCGATCGAACCGTCCGTGTTAAAGGAAGCGCTCGAAAGCGCCGTCGCTCAGAGTTTCAATTGCATCACAATCGACGGGGACATGAGTACGAACGACACGGTTTTGATCCTCGCGAACGGATTGGCGGGGAATGCTCCTGTCGGTAGGGATCGCGAGATTTTTCAGTCGGCGCTCAATCACGTCACACTCGAGCTCGCGAAAATGATCGTGCGCGATGGGGAAGGCGTTACCCGGTTCGTTACCCTGCACGTGCATGGGGCGCGGACCAGCGCGGACGCGGAGGCATCGGCGCGCGCCGTAGCGAACAGCTCGCTCGTCAAAACGAGCTGGTTCGGCGGCGATCCGAACTGGGGTCGCGTTCTCTGTGCGATTGGGTATTCCGCGGCCGCCGTGGATGAAACCAAAGTGGATGTCGGTTACAGCGCGCCGGGAAAGCGCGCCATCACTTTTGCTTTGCGCCGCGGCCAACCCACCATGAAAAAATTACAAACGCTGGCAAAGATCGTCGGCAAACCCGAATTCGATCTGCATATTTTTCTGCATGCTGGCCCGCATGACTGCGTCCTCTACGCCTCCGATCTGACGGAGGAATATGTGGAGTTTAACAAAGGCAACGTGAACGATCCGAAGTCGCTGGGCGGCTAGCTATGGAACGGCACTCATTTCAAACGAAGGCCTCTTCTGTGGCCGCCGCCGTGTGGGCGGCGTCGGGCCAACCTGATGCGCCGCTGAGCTCACGCTTCGCACAGCGAAGCGGCTACAGAAGACCCTAATGCAAGAGATCATTACCAAAGCTGGAACGCTCCTCGAAGCGCTTCCCTACATTCAGCGCTTTCGCAGTCAGACCTTCGTGGTCAAATACGGCGGCAGTTTCATGGATTCGCCGGACCCGGCGGAGCGGCATCGCGTTGCGCGCGAGATCGTTTTTTTGGAGGCAGTCGGAATCAATCCAGTCGTGGTGCACGGCGGCGGGAAAGCCGTCACGCGCGCGGTCGAGGCCGCGGGGCTCGAGACCACATTTTTGCAAGGCCAGCGCGTGACGGACGAAGCGACGGTAAAACTTGTCGATGACGTTTTGTCGCGCGAGATCAATCCCGAAATCGTGCGCGCGATCGAGGAACTCGGAGGCAAGGCGCGGGGCTTTGCCGGCTCCGAGATTTTCCGCTGCCGGAAGTTCTCGCCTAACGATCAATCGGGCAAGCCGCTCGATCTCGGGTTCGTCGGCGAAGTTTACGAGGTGAACATCGAGCCGTTGCGCGAATGCATCCGGCGCAGCATCACCCCAGTAATTAGCCCAACCGCGCGGGGCGACGACGGCCGCATCTATAATTGCAACGCCGACATCGCCGCGGCGCAGACTGCCATTGCGCTCAAGGCGCGCCGGCTCGTCTTTATGAGCGACGTGCCAGGATTGCTGCGCGATCCGGGCGATCCGGGATCGTTGATGAGTCATCTGAGCGCGGGCGAAGTGCCGCAGTTGAAAAGCGATGGAGTCGTGGGCGAGGGGATGATTCCGAAAGTGGACAGCGCGGTCGCGGCGGTGCAGAGCGGGGTGGAGAAAGTGCAGTTCGTCGATGGGCGCGTGCCCCATTCGGTGCTGCTCGAAATTTTTACCGACGCCGGTGTCGGAACGGAGGTGGTCTTGTGAAAATGGAAATTTCAGGGGAGATCAAAACGATCAAGGCCGATCGGCTCAGCGACATCAGGAAGCTTTTTCTGGCAAATGTCATTCCGTCGTACGCTCGCTTCGATCTCGCGCTCGATCACGGGGAAGGGAGCTACGTCTGGGATGTGGCGGGCAAACGCTACCTCGATCTCGGCGGCGGCATCGCCGTCTGTTCGCTGGGTCACGCGAATCCGGAAATCACCGATGCGTTGCTCGAGCAATCGCGAAAACTCCTGCACGTTTCGAATCTTTATTTTACCAAGCCGCAGGCCCAGCTCGCCGAAGCGCTCGTTAGGCTCATCGGCCCGGGCCGGTGTTTTTTCTGCAATAGCGGCGCGGAGGCCAACGAAGGTCTGTTCAAGCTCGCGCGAAAATTCGGACACGATCAAGGCCGGTACGAGATCATCACCGCGGACGGCTCTTTTCACGGGCGCACTCTGGCGGGCATCGCCGCGACCGGTCAGGAGAAGGTAAAAAAAGGTTTCGAACCGATGGTGGCCGGCTTCCGCCAGGTGCCGTTCAATGATCTCGCTGCAATGCGCGCCGCGGTGTCGCCGCAGACCGCGGCGATCCTGGTCGAAGCGATCCAGGGCGAAAGCGGAATCACTCCCACGACGGTCGAATACCTTCTCGGTTTGCGAGAGCTCTGCGACGAAAAAGATATCCTCTTACTCCTCGATGAAGTGCAGGCCGGTCATTTTCGAACGGGCCGCTTCCAGAGCTGGCAGCGGATTCTTGAAAACGTTCCGGGTGCCGCTCCTCGTTCCCAAGTTGCACTTGGGAACGCAGGCTTTCTGCCGGATGCCGTTTCGATGGCGAAGTCGTTAGGCGGCGGATTTCCTATTGGCGCTTTCTGGGTCCGGGAGAAATATGCGGACCTGCTTTCGCCCGGCACGCATGCCACCACCTTTGGCGGAACGCCGCTCGGTTGTGCCGTAGCGTTGAAGATTCTCGAAGTGATAGAGCGCGATCAGCTCGCGAAGAACGCCGAACAGCTCGGGCAGTTCATGACGGGTGAGCTTCAACGACTGATCCGAAAATTTCCCTCGGTCCTCAAGGAAGTGCGCGGCTTTGGATTGATGATCGGTTTGGAATTTCGGGTGGATGCTCCGGGCTTTCGCGCCTCGGAAAAGGCGCCCGCGATTCAGGTCGTGGATCGGTTGCATGAGGTCGGCGTCCTCACGGTTCCGGCCGCGACCGCCGTCGTCCGGCTTCTGCCCGCCCTTAACCTCACGCGGTCAGAAGCGATGGAAGGCTTGCATGCGATCGAAGCGGTCGTCGCGGAATTGGCCATTGACCACACATGAAAAATCTTCTCAGCATCGAACAACTCAGCCGGGCGGAGATGGAGGAAATCTTTCGCGTCGCGGCCAAGCAGAAGCAGAATCGCGGGAAGCACACGGAGTTTCCTTTCCAAGGGCAAACCTGGGGCCTGATTTTTTCCAAGCCATCCACCCGGACCCGGGTTTCATTTGAAGTCGGCGTCCGCGAGCTGGGCGGCGAGACGATTTTTCTGAATCCGAACGACATTCAGCTCGGCCGTGGCGAGCTGATCAAGGACACGGCGCGCGTTCTCGGGCGCATGATTCACGGCGCGATCATTCGGACTTTCGCGCAACGCGATATCGAGGAGTTCGCGGAGTTCTCCGGCATGCCGACGATCAACGCGCTGACGGATGACGAGCATCCCTGCCAGATCCTGGCGGACATTTTCACGATTCAGGAAAAGCGCGGGAGCATCGAGGGAAAGAGGGTGACGTTCGTGGGAGATGGCAACTCAAACACCGCGCGCTCGTGGCTATTTGCGGCGGGAAAGTTGAGCTTCGAGTTGCGTCTCGCTTCGCCGCCGAAATATCAGCCCGACGCGGATTCGCTGAAGCGCGCGGGCGGCAATGTGGTTTGCACCGCGGATTTGCAGGAGGCGGCGCGGGGCGCCGATGTGCTCTACACCGACATCTGGGTTTCGATGGGCCAGGAAGGCGAAGAAGCGCGGCGCGAAGCGGAACTCGGGCCCTACTGGATCAACGAAGCGCTGGTGAAACTCGCGAAACCGGATGCGCTCGTGATGCATTGTCTGCCCGCGCATCGTGGCCAGGAGATCGACGACGCGACATTGGAGGCGAACGCCCAAACGATTTTCGATCAGTCGGAGAACCGGCTGCACGTGCAGAAAGCGGTGCTGCTGGCGGTCGCGAATTAGATGCGTCTCACAGAGACGCGGCTACAGTAAGCTCAAGATAGAATGCGGTCAGAGGCGGGATGTCGGTGATCGGAATTCCGCCGCGCGTCACATCTGAGATTGCTGCGCTGGTTTCGATGTCTTCGTCCGACAGCCGGTCGATAAACTTCAAGCGCGAATCCGCGACGTTGTCGCTCAAGCCAAGAAACGGCAGCGCGTCGTTAGGGAAAAGGATCCGGACCTGATCGAGCGCACTCGTCGGATGCAGATTCGCGACGACCAGAAATCGTTGTTGGGTTGCGATGTCGTAGCGAAGAAAAGCGTAAAGCCAGTGGCCGCTTGCTTGTTCTGCCGGCAGGCGCCCGAAGCTGGTGTTATCGCAATTGGCCGGATTGAGTGGAAAGAATTCGCCATCGCGAAAGGCGGGTTCTCCCACGAGATTGATCAGGCGCTCATAAAACGCGCGCAGCGCTTTTTGCTCGGGGGATAGATGGCCGCCATCATAGCGATGCCCGTTCACCCACTTCGCCAGTTCGGGCATGGACCAGTAATCGAAGATACTCGTGCGCGCATCGTCGCCCCCAAAGCCTTCGGCGCCGGCGCCGGGTTCGCCCACTTCCTGGCCGTTGTATAGCATAATCGCACCGCGCGACCTGCCGTAGAGGATTGCCGAGACAGGCCGGCCCACGTCCATCCCCACGCCTCCCCATTCCGAGGCCGCGGCGAGCCGGACTTCATCGTGGTTTTCCGCGTAGCGCACCGAGTTGTTGCAGATAAAACCGTCGGCAATCTCGCGATCAATATCGTTGGCCCAACCTGATCCGTCGTAGATCCGTTTCAGCGCGCGATAGACCGGCGCATCATAGACGGCGTCGAAACCCGCATTCAACAAATCGAACATCACGTTCCCTCGCCCAAAGTTGAGGCCGGCGATGACGGGATCGCTTCCCGGCACTTTGCTCGGGTCGTCATCGTACGCTTCGCCCATGAAGAAAACGTTGGGCTTCCGCGTGCGCGCCTGCGCGATCGCCCACGCCCAGAATTCTGGCGGGACCATGTGCGACATATCGCAGCGGAAACCATCGACGCCCAGCGACTGCCAGTGTTCGATGACCTGATCCATTTTTTTCCAGGTATCGGGAATCGCTTTGTCCGGCGTCCAGGCGTTGGGATATTCGCGCACGGATTTCGATGGATCCGTAAAATCAAAACCGTAATTAAGTTTCACGGTCTCGTACCAATCGTTCAGATGCGGCGTCCAGCTCACGACGTTGTTGCCCGTGACGCGGCCAATTTTTTTTTCACCCTCGAAAAGTCCATCGCATTTTTGTAGCGGCGGTCTATGACCGCCGTCGATATTTGGATTTTGGCGGTCATGAACCGCCGCTATAGCCTGGCAGGTCGCGCTTATCGCGATTCCATCCTTCCAGGTCGGCAGCCGTAACGGCGGGCCGTTCGCGTCCGGCGTGAGGTAGAAAAAATTATTGTGCGGATCGAAGAATTTCGTCACGTCATCGCCGCTGCCACTGCCGCCGCGCGCGCCGAAATTGCTCTCCGGCTTTATGCACGAATCGCAACTGCGCGCCACGTGGTTCGGGACCAGATCGATGATCGCTTTCAGATCGTGCGCATGCAGGCGGTCCAGCAGCCGACAGAATTCCTTCAGGCGCTCAGCCGGCTTTTCTGCGTAATCCGGGCAGACATCGAAGTAATCCTTGATCGCGTAGGGACTGCCGGCGAGTCCTTTCAACAGATCGGTGTCGTCCGCCGGCTGGCCGCACTTGGAATAATCTGTCGCGGTTGCCTGCTGCAAGACACCGGTGAGCCAGATGTGAGTGAACCCCATCTGCCGGATCGAGGTGAGCGCCGCCTCGTTGATATCCGCGAACCGGCCGACGCCGTTCTCGGCCAGAGTGCCGTTTTGTTTACGCGTCTCGTTGGTGTTGCCAAAGAGCCTGACGAAGAGTTGATAAATCCGGACCCGGGATTTCTCCGCGCCATGGCGGCCACGCGGCACGGCCAGTGGTGCGTTCTCGGAATCCAAGTCCAGCTCGTAATAATGCGGAATGTATTTGTCGCCCATCCCGCTGGCGACGCTGCGATCGGAGCATCCCCACAACCAGCCCCAGCCATCATTGGCCGCTGGATCTTTCGCATAAAGAACGAAGCCGATTGTTTTCGCATCGCGGGTGAGCCCGCGAGGGACGCGGAAGAGAACCTCCCCGTTCTGCCGGGTGGCCTCGAAGGTTTTCGTTTGCTCCCGGTCACTCCAACGCCAGCGCTCCCAGCGGCGGATAAAAGAGCAAATCTGATCGCCACGCAATTCGGCCGACAAGAGCAGATCGCTTTTGAATGGCAGGAACACAGTCGAGCCTTCGAAGTGTTGGGAAAAAGGAATTACCGCCGCGCCGATCTCCTGATGGGTGCCGAGCGCAAGGTAAAGATTGACGGGACCTCTGCCAAAATCCGGTGGACGAAAGCCGAGGACGAATTCCGCCGGTGAAACGCCTGCGGTAATCTCAACGTTATCCGAGCCTGCGAAGCGTTCTTTATCCAAGGGCGCAGTTTGTCAGAGCAAGAGGCCGGAAGCACTCCCGAAAAAATCCAACCGGCGTGAGTTAGCGAGTCCGGCTCAAGGCAGATCGATGCGCACGAAGTTCGATGGACCGCCCACCGCATTCCCGTTCAGATCGATGGGGACCACCCGCATGTAATATTTGTTCGGGCGCGCGCCCTCCTCGAAGTTCTTCGAGAAGGAATTGAAATCGATCGCGAAGAAATTCTCCGTCAAGGGAGTCTCGGCATTGATGGATGCATCGCCATAACCAACGAGACCGGCCGGCGGAAAAGTGGTGAAACCGCCAACAAAAGGAACCGTCGCGACTTCCCAGCGCGCAGCTTGCGCTTCCGGCCCGTTGGTTTTCCAATAGAACTGCCAGGACATGGAGCCATCCTCGGCGGTCGCCAGCGTGACGCGCGTTTGATCGAAGGCACGCGCGGGATCTTCCTGGCCGTTCCACGCTCGCAATGCCGTGGGGGTGATCTCGGCCGGGGCGTTTTGCGGGGGCGGCGTGTAATTATCCGGCACCGGCGTTATCCCTTCGTCCACAAAATAGATTTCCGATTGAGGGACCCGGCGCGGGACCGGAATGACAATCACGGGAGGCGGACCGAGCTCGGCCGGCGGCGGAGGATTAACATCGATGTTGATCCACAAATGAAATTTGTCCTTGTTCCATTTGTCGTGCTTGGTCTCCTTCGGCGGCGTGGGAGTGGGTGTAGTTTTCCCCGGTATCTTGATTGGCCCGGTTGTAGGTGAGGGAGTCGGCGTCATCTTGCCCGGAATTAGGATTGGACTGGCGGTGGGAGTCGGTCCGCCTTTTCCCGGAATCTTGATTGGCGCGATCGTAGCGGTGGGAGTGGGTGAGGTTTTGCCGGGAATTAAGATTGGGCTGGCGGTGGGAGTCGGTCCGCCTTTTCCCGGAATTTTGATCGGCGCAATCGTCGCCGTGGGAGTGGGCGTCGTCTTAACGGGAGTCTTTATTGGACCGGCGGTGGGTGTGGGAGTGGGTCCGCCTTTTCCCGGAATCTTGATCGGCGCAATCGTCGCGGTGGGAGTCGGCGTTGTCTTAATGGGAGTCTTTATAGGGCCAGCGGTGGGCGTGGGGGTCGGTCCGCCTTTTCCCGGAATCTTGATCGGAGCGATCGTTGCGGTGGGAGTGGGAGAGATTTTCGGTTTGGGGGACGCCACAGGTTTGTTTGCGGTCGGCAAAGGCTTCGGCTTGGCTGTGGGAGTTGGCGTCGGTGTCGGTTTAGACTTGGGTGACGCGAGGGGCGCGGGCGGATGGACAATCGGCGAAGGTTTGACCGGAGGCACTACCGTGTTTGCTGGTACTCTTAACGGGGGTTTGGGAGACGGCGTCGGTGTTGGGGTGGGGGTGGGTGCGGCTTTCAAAGCAAATCCGAGAACCGGCGATTAAGAAGGCGGCATTTAGTTTCATGCGGAGTGTCTCGTGAAGTTCCGTCGAGCGAAACCTAACAAGTCAACCTTGTCGAGCTTCTTCGCCGCGCCGATCGAGCGCGGCGGTTTCTCAGCTCTTTTCGCTCTGGCCAAAGACTTCGCGCGCTACCTCGCGCCGCTTCGCTTCGACCCGATCGCGTTGTTCAATCGCGCGCCGCTCGAGCTTCGCATAATCGAGAGTGCGAAGTTGCGGGACGCGTTCCGCCGCTGTGGCGAGTGCGGTCCAGAGCGCGCCTTTGCCGGTGATCCCGAGCATGAGCGCTTCCAGCGCCTGAAGTAATCCCAGTTGATCGTTGGACGAGTCGTTTACTCGGATTTTCGCGCGCGAGAACTTCTCCGCAACCCAGGCGCCGGCCTTTTTGATCGCGCTTTCATCGGCGCCGATTTCTCCGATCAGGTTTTCGAGGCTCTTTTGGTCGCTCTCAATTTCAGCGCGCAATTCTTTGAAGAATTGCCCGAGCGTTTTGCCTTCGAACGTCTCGATCAGATGATCGATCATCTCGATCGCGGCCAGCGACCCGGCAAGGTGGTCATTAAGATATGTCGTCAGGTCAGTTTTGTTCATTGCCGTGGCGTCCTAAACAATTCGCACGAACGACGCCTGCCGGGTGCCGATTATTTGCGCATTACGCGCTGGGTTCAAATCCTGGTTGCGCGGCGCAACCTGCCAGTCAAACGACGTCTTTGGTGGTAGCCGAGAACTCCTAGAGCGAGCGCTCCCGCAAAATAAGTCGCCGGTTCAGGAACGGCCGTGATGCCCGTGACTTCGTAATAGTCGCCACCTAACGAAAGTTCGGTCGCATTGGCGTAGCCGGTAAAGTTGAAGCTGCCAAGATTGGCGCTTTGATCGGAAGCGAAGATCAAACGGTCGGTTGTACCGCTGCTCCAGTTATCGACCGTAAGGGTATAACCGCCCGGAATGAAGCTCGCGAAGGCAAGCGTGCCGACTGTGCCGGTTCCAAAATCCAGGTGCGAACCGGCGGCGCCCAAGGTAAGCGCGCCAAAGCCTGCAGCGCTTGCGGTCCCTTCGCTGAAATTTCCCTTCGCGATCGTGCCGCCGTTTAACGTGATGGCCGCCGTGTCCGAAATCTGGTCGCTCGCGCCGAGGCGCAGGTGCCGGAATCGTTCACCGTGATCGTGCCCGTGGTCGCGAGCGCGCTCCCGCTCGATCCAGCGACGATAAGCGTGCCGTCGTTCACAATCGTGTTGCCGGTGAAAGTGTTCGTGCCGGTGAGCGTGAGCGTGCCGGTTCCGTTCTTGGTCAAGCTCCCGCTGCCGCTCACCACGCCGGCGAGCGTGTAAGACTGCGATGGGTTAATTTCGATCGTGCTCGCCGCGCTGCCGAGAGTGATGTTGCGCGTGGTGGTGTAGCCCGTGGCGACTTGCAGGGTGGCGGCGTTGAGCACCAGCGGGCCACCATTGCCAAGACTTGCGGAATTGTTCACCAGCACGGTGCCCGCATTGATCGTCGTGCCGCCGGTGTAGGTATTCGCGCCTGTCAGCTCGAGAACCCCCGCGCCGTTCTTGTTCAATGTGCCGCTGCCGCTCACGGTGCCGGACAACGAATAGGTCGCGCCCGAATCGACCTGGAGCGTGCTGTCGCTCATCGCCATGACTAGATTTCGGCTGCTGGTGATATCGCTCACTACTTCGAGCGTCGCGCTGCCGAGCAGGGCGTCGCCGCTGGTGGCCCCAAGGCTGTTGCTGTTGTTAATGGCGACGATACCTGCATTGATGTAGGTGCCGCCGGTGTAATCGCTCCCACCGAACAAGCTCAGGGTACCGCTCCCAGTCTTGGTGAGGCTTCCACTACCGGTGATGGCACCGATCCGGGTCAAATTATTTGTTCCGGTAATCTCAACGGTACCGCCACTGAAAGCTCCTCCGGTCCCGCCCAGGGTGATGGCGCGGGCAGTTGTAAAAGTTCCGGTGACTTGCCAGGTTCCGGTTGGATTGATGGTAATGGCAGAGCTCGCGGCGCCGAGCTCGGAGCCATCTGCAATGCTTAAGGTTCCGGCATTGATCGTGGTGCCGCCCGCATAGTTATTGCCGGTATTGGTCAACACGAGGGTGCCAGGGCCGGCCTTGATGAGCTGGCCGCTCCCGGTGACCAGCCCATTGATTGTCAGGACATTGGTGTGTGCGGCCAGGGTATTGAGGCCACCCGGGTTGAACGTGGAATTGTAATTGACGGCATCGCCGGTGTTCTCGACGTCGATGATCGCGGTCGAGCCGGCGAGAGTGAATTGCCGGCCGGTCGAGAACGTGGCCGCAAAGGCCGCCGAACCCACCGGCTGCGTCGCATCAATGCCGTCCTCGATCATTAACGTGCTCCCATTGCCAATCGAAACCTGATTCCCCGCGACGCCGAGGTTCACATCGCGGGCGATACTCAGGATGACCGGGACGAGGGGCGCGGCCGGATCGCCGATCGCCACCATTCCCACAAAAGTATTGTTCCCGCCCAGGCCATTTTTGCCGGGACCGATGAAGGTCAGCCCGCCGGATTGTCCGCTGAGGTTGGATATCACACCATTGCCAAAGCTGGTATTCCCGGAAGTCTCGCCCACAATCGCACCGCCGGTGCCGAGCTTGAACTGGCCCACGGCCCGCACGCCGCCAGAGCTGGCGTTGGCTATCAACGTCGCGGCGTTGTCGATCGTAAGCACCGAATTTGTCCCGCCAGCGAAGGTAGTGCTGATCTTGAGCGTGCCTTCGTGAAGGTAAATGCCGCCGGTGAAGGCGGTATTGCCACCGGCGGCCGGGCCGCCAACCTGCAGGTCCAGCGTGCCGGGACCTATCTTCATCAAGCGCCCAGCCGCGCCGCCATCTGTGATGCCAAGTGTGGTTTCAGTGAGCGTGCCGCTTTGCACATTGATGATGCCGGAAACAGGCAGGCCGTCGGCTTGCGCGGGACCGGTCGGAGCACCGAGGACAAAGCCGTGGGTGAAACTAAAGCTGCCGTTAGTCAACAGCGTCGCACCATTGTTGAGTCGCACGCTTCCCATGCCCAGATTGCTATTACTGGTGATGCTGAGCGTTCCTGCATTCAAGATTGTGCCGCCGGAATAGGTATTGGCGCCCGAGAGAGTCAACGTTCCCGCACCGGTCTTGGTGAGGCCGCCGGGGCCGCTGATAGTGCCACTCAACGTATCGACGTTGTTATCCGTATTGAAGGCGCCGTTGCCCGAGAGAATGACGGCGCGAGCGCTGGTGAAGTCGGCCTTGAACAGCGCTGTCCCGCCGTTAAAAGTCAGACTGTTGGCGGCGTTCCCGAAATTGCTGTCGGACGAGACCACGAGGCTGCCCCCGAGTAACGTAACCGTTTGAGCGGCGCCTCCGAACGTATTAACGCCATCAAGCTCCAACGTGCCGCTGCCTGTTTTGGTGATCGTGCCACCGCCGCTGATGACGCCAAGCCAATCGGAATCCTGATTGTTCGCGCCTATCGTGAGGACGCTGCCGGAACCGAGCATTACATTTCCATTTCCGTTCAAGTTGCCGATGGTCTCTGACAACGAAGCCCCGAGCGAGAAGGTGCCATTCACCGTAACGAGAGCCGTATCGGCAATTTGATTCGAGCCGAGCAGTGCCGCGGTCGCACCGAGATCGATTTCCAATCGGCCGGGGCCGATGGCATTCACCCCGCCCGTCTTGTTCAGGTTGAGGGTACCGGCGTCGACGTCGGTCGCCCCGGTATAGGTATTGGCGATCGCGCCGCTGAAAGTAACTGTTCCCGTCCCCGAAGTGGTGATGGTACGGCCGGCGCCGTTCTCGGAGATCGGGCCGCTGATGGTTAACAAGGTTCCGCTGTTCGCGGTGATCGTGACATTGTCGGTCAACGCGATGGGGGCGCTAATTGTGTGGCTGCCGGTCAGCACGTCGATGGAAGCGGAACCGTTATTGTTAAGCGTAATCCCATGGCCAGACACACCGTCGCTCGCGATCGTGTAACTGTTCGCGTTGTTAAAAGTCAGCGTCCCGCTCGTGAAAGCGGCGTCCACTGTGACCGTGCGCGGACTATTGATGACGCCGAGAAAGTTCGCCGCGGCGCCGGCCGAGTTCGGCGGAATGCCATTGGTCCAGTTACTCGCCGCGCTCCAGTTTCCACTGGTATCATTCCCCCATTGCGACGAGCCCGCCGCCGAGATGATGAGGTCGATCGATGTGTTTGTCTGATTGTTCGAAAGTGAGTAGGTGAAGGCGCCGCCGGCAGTGCTGCCAAGCTGGAGATTGTTCAGGTTCGCCAGGGCCGTTCCGCTATAATCGAACAAATGATACGTGCCGACTCCAAGACCACCGGCGAAGTTCGAAATGTTTATCGTCGATAAGCCCGAGAGGAAAAGTCCGTTCGTTCCCGTGACGCTGATCAACGCGGTCCCGGTGGGCGTGCCGAGTTGAAAGTTTGTGATGGCGGAGGCATTCAGGACGAGGCCGCCAAAGGTAAAAGTGCCTCCACTGCGGATGTTAATCGCGCCGCCGCTATTCACGTTCACCGTTCCCGCGATCGTCCCCGGAGCGGCGAATCCCGTCGCCGTGGGCAAACCGCTCAGGGTTCCGCCGCTATTGATCGTCACCGCGCCTGTCCCCGTGCCGCTCCCGGCGGTATTATTGACCTGAAGAATGCCGCCGTTGATGGTGGTGCCACCGGTATAGGTGTTGGCGTTCGTCAGGATCTGGGTTCCGCTGCCGGCCTTGATCAATCCACCCGAACCGTAGATCAAGCCATCGCGTTGTTGGATGAAGCTCGCGCCGATGTCGAAGGTCGCCGTGCCGCTCACCAGTTCCACCTGGCGGTTTCCACTGGTGGAGCTGGTTAGGTTCTGCCAGGTGGCGCCGTTCCCAAGGTGTAAGGCATAAAGAGAACTGCCGAGCGTGGGTTGCGGACCGAGCGACTGATTGTTTGTCGTCACCAGGATACCGCCGTTAACGAAGGTGCCGCCGGTGTAGGTGTTGGCGGCGTCAAGCTCCAGCGTGCCGCTGCCTGTTTTGGTCAGGCTGCCGGAACCGCTGATCACTCCATCGCGGCTCTCGGTCACGTCGCTGGTCACATCGAATGTCCCGCCGCTGGCGAGGCCGCCAGTGCCGCCCAGCACCACCGCGCGCGACGACGCAAAAGATCCTGTCACCCGAAAAACCCCCGTCGGGTTGATGGTCAACGAGCTGCTCGCATTTCCTAGGGCAGCGGGCGACGCAACGCTCAAGATCCCGGCGTTGATGGTGGTGCCGCCGGTATAATTATTACCTGAGTTCCCTAAAACGAGAGTCCCGGGGCCGTTCTTGACGAGACCGCCGGCGCCTGTGATGAATCCGTTCAGCGTTAGAATATTCGTGTGAGTCCCGAGCCCCGCGGCGGTCGGATTGGCCGCCGCGTCGTAGGTGTTTCGCACGTCGATGACTGAGCTTCCGTTCAGGTTAATTTGCCGGCTGCTGGCGAAAGTGGCGGCGATGGGTGTGCCGGCGGAAATGGAAGAAGCTCCCGCGACGCCATCTTCGATCGCGAGTGTGCCACCGTTAATCGTCAGTTGGTTGCTCGAGCTTCCGAGGTTCGCATCCTGGCTAATGCTGAGGGTGAAGTTTGTCCCAATGGTAACGCCACCGACGAAGGTGTTGGTGCCGCCGAGTCCTTGCTTGCCGGCATTCGCCGCCGCCCCGCCAGCAGCCGTTTCGTCGCCGGTGTAAGTGAGACCGCCAGTTTGGCCGGCTACGTTATCAATCAAGCCATTCCGAAAAACATCGAACCCGGCACCGGACTCGCGCAGGTGACCACCATTGCCGATGTGAATCGTCCCGGTAAAAGCCCCAACCTGATTGCCGACCACGCCCGCGCCATTATCCGCGGTGATGATTGCACCGCCGAGCTGGGGACCAGTCGAGGTGATGATGAGGCCGCCGTGCAGATAAAGGCTTCCGAACTGATTCGCAGCTGCAAGATTGGAGTTGCTTAGGAAAAGCCAGCCCGTGCCGTCTTTCTCAAGGCGCGTGTTGACACCTCCTGTGATCTGGCCAGTCAGGATTAGGCTGGTGCCCGCATCCACAAATAAAATGGCGGAAACCGGGCTGCCGTCCGCCTGGTTCGAACCGCCGGTCGCGCCAAGAAATATCCGCCGCGCAGTGGAAAAACTCGCCGTGGTTTCCAACACTGCGCCGTTGCCCAAGGTTAGGCCGGCCGCCAGACTTCCCGGGCTGGTCGAGCCGAGATTGTTATCGGCGCCAACGCGAAGGATGCTCGCGTTTCCGCCGGTCACGCTGGTTCCACCAGAGTAGGTATTGGCGCCCGAGAGCGTCAACGTTCCCGCCGCCGTCTTGGTGAACGTTCCCGCGCCGCTGATCGTGCCGGTCAATCCAACGGAATTGTTATTCGTGTTGAAGGTTCCGCTCCCCGTGAGAATGACGGCGCGCGCACTGCTGAAACCGGCCAGAAACATTTCCGTGCCTCCGTTAAACGTAACGGTGTTCGCAGCGTTTCCGAGATTGTTATCGGCGCTGATCTGCAATGTTCCTGCGTTGATATTGGTCCCGCCTGTGTATGTGTTCACACCACTCAAAACCATCGTGCCGGTTCCGGTTTTGTTCAGGGTGCCGCTGCCACTAATGACACCCGAGTTGGTGAAGATCTGCGACGGATCGATCTGGAACGTGCTGGCGATATTTCCCAGCGTGGTGTTACGCGCACTGGTGAAACCCGTGGAAATTTCCAAGGTGCCGGCGTTCAACGTCAGCACGCCGCTCGTTGCGCCGAGACTTGCCGCGTTGTTTGCGATCAACGTGCCGCCGTTAATCGTGGTGCCGCCGGTGTAGGTGTTCAAGCCGCTTAAAAACACCGTGCCTGCGCCTGTCTTGGTCACAGTCTTGGACGAGCCTGAGACAATCGCATTGATTTGGAGGAGACCGCCATTGGTGCGTGCGTTGTTGAAGGTGAAACCAGCGCCACTCGTTGCCAAAGTCATTATCCCTGTCCCGATGGAGCCGACGCTGGTGGCCCCGATGAGGTAGGTCCCGGTGCCGCTGGTGCTGAGGACCGAGATGTTTCCGGAGGCCAGCGTCAGCGTAAACGCACTGGTGCTGTTAGCCGCGCCGAAGTTCCAATTTTGATTAGATCCCACCGTTAGATTGATTGTCACGCTGTTGATGGTGGCGGCAGTGTTTAGGAAAATGTCCTCGAGCGTTGGTTGACCGCTGTTGTCGAAAAGAACATCGTCTCCGGCGCCGGGGGCGCCGTTTGTGTTCCAGTTGGCGCCGCTCGTCGCGTCGCCAGTAGATCCTCCGGCATCCCATGTCTTCGTCGCCGCCTGCGCGCTCTGAGGAATGCAGAAGATGAGCGCCCACAAGGCGAATACGAAAGCGCACAAAACCTGGAGGCAAGCGGAATGAATGGCTCGACTTACCGGCATCGAATCCCGCGCCTCACTCTGTTTGGTTTCCACCGAAGGCGCGCAGGCGGGCAGCCGAATCCGGACAGTCGTGCCTTTACCGGGTTCACTCTCAATTTCGAGCGTTCCCTGATGGCGCTTGATGATGCCGAACACCATCGCGAGGCCCAGGCCCGTTCCGTGATCGCCCTTGGTCGTAAAAAACGGCTCGAGGCAGCGCTCTTTTACATCAGGAGTCATCCCGGCGCCGGTATCGATTACTTCCAGGATTGCTGCGCCATCCCGGCATTGGGTTCGGAGCGTGATGACACCCGCGCCGGGGATCGCGTCCAGCGCGTTGAAGATCAAATTCGTCAGAACTTCACGCAGCTCGGCGCCGATTCCGGCCGCGGTAACGTCGCTATCAAAGTCGGTCTGGAAGGAGACTGCTTTGCCGTTTTCGCGTTTGGCGCCGCGAGGTCTGGCCAGGGCGATCGATTGGGTCACGATCTCATTTAGATCGAGCGACTCGAGCAAATCTTCGGCGCCGCGCGGCCGATAAAAATCACGCAACCGGCTGACGATATGAGCGCCGTCGCGGCCCGCGGTGTTGATGATGCGGAGATATTCGAGCGCCGTGGCCTCATCTGCTCGCGCCGAGGCATTCGTGATTAACATTTCGCTGTAGCCGATGACGGACATGAGCGCGTTGCTGAAATCGTGCACGACGCCGCCGGCCATTTCGCCGAAGGCGCTGAGCCGTTCCTGTTGCACGGCCTGCCGTTGCGCGGCCTGCAAATCCGTCAGCGCACTTTCGAGTTCGCCGGTGCGCTGAAGGACGCGCTCTTCCAGCAGACAATTCTGTTCCTGAATTTCGAGGCGGAGAAAGCGAGCGTGAAGAAGGTTCCGAATCCGCATGCTCACCTCCGAAGGATCGAATGGCTTCACCAGGAGATCGGTGGCGCCGGCGGCGAGGGCGCGTCGTTTGTTTTTGGAGGAGGGATCGCCGGTCAGAACCAGGACGGGAATCTGTTCGTTCTTCCGATCCGCCCGCAAGGCATGGAGAATTTCGAAGCCGCTTAGTCCCGGCATGGTGAGATCGAGCAGAATCAAATCGGGAGAAAAAGTTTCGATCGCCTCGAAGGTGAGGGTTGAATCGTTGAGACTCCGGAGCTGGCTGTAGCCGATGCGATTGAGGAAATTCGTCATCAGGCAGGTACTGCTCACGTCGTCATCCACCATGAGGATGCGCGCTTCTCTTAAGGTCGCTTCATTCATGGCTGTCGTGATCTTCAGGACATCGCGGGCTGGGAAATAAGAGCGCCCACCGCGGCCAGGAGCTGGGCCGGATCGACCGGTTTGGCGAGAAATTGTCTGCCCCCGCTTTCGATTGGACCATCGAGCGTTTCGTCGCGGCGCACGAGGCCGGTGAGAAAAAGGATGGGCACATCGCGCAAGCGTGAATCCATCGCCGCTTCGCGCGCGAGATCGCCCCCGCTCAGCCCCGGCATATCCACATCCAGGAGCAGGACTTCGGCTTTGAACTGAATGGCTGCCGCCAAAGCACGGGCCGATTGATTCAAGATCATCACTTCATATTTGCCGGAATTCTCCAGGATCATCCCCGCAAGCCGCGAGAGATTTACGTCGTCATCCACCACCAAAACACGTCTCTTACTCATGCTTGTATCGGAGCAAGGCGTATGCAGGTCTGCCTTGCGGGAAATACGGGTGATTCCTCATACCTGTTAGCTTGTGGAAAGGCCGCAGCGGCTGCGAATTTCGATCTACTGTTGGATTATGTCCCCCGAGGCGAGGTGCGGTGAGGCGCAAGGCCGAATCGGGAAACGGCAGCAGGATTGCTATGAACGCGACCCGCGCCGCTTTACTTCGAGACCAGCTGATCCTCGCGGTTTGCGGACTAATCTAATGTCTGTCTTATGGGCGGATGACCATCTGCTGGTGCGCGCGGGTATTCGGGCCTTGCTCGTGCTGGGATTGGTTTCAACCGGCGCCGTGGCGCAGACTGCTGTCGAAACGCCGCGCACCATCCGGGTCGTGTTGGACAACAACTACGCGCCCTTCTCGTTTCGGTCGGAGGAAGGCAAATTGCAGGGAATCCTGATCGATCAATGGAAGGTGTGGGAAAAGAAAACGGGAATCAGGATCGAGATGCAGGGCCTTGACTGGGCCGAAGCGTTGCGGCGGATGCGCGCGGGCGAGTTCGATGTGATCGACTGCATCGTGGAGACAGCCGAGCGCCAGGATTACTTCGATTTCACCCCGGCTTATTCCACCATCGAAGCGTCAATCTACTTTCGCCACAGCATTTCCGGCATCACAGACCTCGCCTCGCTGAAAGGATTTCCCGTCGGAGTTAAGACGGGAGACCAGCATATTGCCCGGCTCAAGGAGAACGGAGTGACCACCGTGATTCAGTTTGAGAATAACGACGCGGTCATCGAGGCGGCGAAGCAACGTAAGATCAACGTCTTTCTGGTCGATGATCCGTCTGCGCTTTATCTTTTGAGCAAGACGGGCCTCGAGGCCGAATTCCGCCATTCCGCGCCCATCTTCCGGGACGAGCTCAGACGGGCGGTGCGCAAAGGGGATGCGGCCACTTTGCGCACGGTGTCGGATGGTTTCGCGGCGATCGAGCCAGGCGAGTTGAAGGGAATCGACGAGAAGTGGTTTGGCCGCACGATCGGATGGCGCGGACGTTACCTTACCTACGCCGGTTACGTGGCGGGGGTGGCGATCCTGCTCATCGCGGGCCTCTCGGTGTGGAATCGCACGCTGAGAAGAAAAATATTGCAAAGGACGGCGACATTGGGTGAGAGCGAACGGCGATTTCGCCGGTTGGTGGAATTGATGCCTGTCGCCGTCTATGTTTGCGATAGAGCGGGGATAATCCAAATCTACAACAATCGGGCCGTGGAATTATGGGGGCGCGTGCCAAAATCGGGCGACACAGCGCAGCGTTATTGTGCCTCTCTGCGCCTTTATTCTCCCGAGGGACAGCTTGTGCCCCACGAGGAATCGAAAATGGCGGAGGTGCTCCGGACTGGGGTTGAGGCGCGCGATCTTGAAGTAGTGATCGAGCGGCCCGACGGCTCGTGCATAACGGTTTTGGTGAATATTGCTCCTTTGAGAAATGGTGAGGGAGACCTGATAGGAGCAATGAATTGCTTTCAGGACATAACCGATCGCAAGCAGGCGGCGAAAGAATTGGAGGAGATGAATCATCAATTGCGTTTTCTCTCTCACCGGCTGTTCCAAACTCAGGAGGAAGAACGGCGTCATCTCGCGCGGGAGTTACACGACGAGATCGGCCAGACTCTCACCGCGGCCAAGATCAACACAGAGATGCTCCGGGCGGCGGTGCCGCCAGATCTCCGGGCGCGCCTGAACGAGAATGCGGCCATCCTTGACCGGCTTCTTCAGCAGACGCGCCAGATTTCGCTCGACTTGCGGCCGCCGCTTCTCGACGACCTTGGATTAGTCCCAGCGCTACGCTGGTATGTAAACCAGCAGGTGGAGCGCGCCGGCCTGGAAGGGAAATTTTCCGCTGATGCTCTCGCCGATGACGTTCCACCGCATATTCAAATCGCCTGCTTCCGTCTCGCGCAGGAAGCGATCACTAATGTAGTGCGGCACGCTCGCGCGAAGATGTTAACCGTGGAACTGCGCCGCGCCGGCTCTGCTTTGCGTCTCCTTGT
Source organism: Verrucomicrobiota bacterium (assembly GCA_041167565.1). GTDB lineage: Bacteria > Verrucomicrobiota > Verrucomicrobiia > Chthoniobacterales > UBA10450 > AV80. The sequence goes on from JBEEHU010000017.1 coordinate 34,990, forward strand.
GCACGATGACGGCGGCGGATTCGATGTGGCGCGGGCCGAAGCACGGGCCGAGCGCGGAGCCAGCCTCGGCTTGCTCAGTTTGAAGGAGCGAGCTGCTCTCGCCCGAGGCAGTGTGCGTATTACTTCTTCCCTCGGCAAAGGCGCGACGGTTCAGATTCTCCTGCCCTTGAACGGCGCAGAAAGTGCAAGAACGGCGCGAAATGCCGGCGAAATAGACCCTGAAAAGAAGTGACAAAGGCTTTTGGAGAACCCGTCTGTTACTCAGACACAGTTTGGAGGAGCTCTAGAGCGGACCCATGATAACCGAAGAAGCAGTAAGTGAACTAAGAGACACGGGCATCAGCGTTGTTGGTGATGTGCCGTGGGGAACACACTTCTGTTACTTCTATGAGACGAAGCCGGACCTGCTCGAAACGCTGGTGCAGTATTTCAAAACCGGCCTTGAGTGCAAAGAGTTTTGCGTCTGGGTGGTTTCGCCACCTCTCACCGTGGAAGAAGCAAGGCATGCCCTGGCGCAGGCGGTTCCCGATCTCGACCGCCATCTAGCGGAGGGTGCGCTCGAGATCCACGGTAACCATGAATGGTATCTCCCCAGCGGCCGGTGGGATTCGCAACGGGTCCTGCAATCCTGGCGCGAAAAACTTAACCGGACGTCGATGAACGGATATACCGGATTGAGAGCGGCGGGGGATGGCGGCTGGGTCCGAAGCGACGACTGGATCGGCTTTCGCGAATACGAACAACAGGTCAACGCGTTGATCGCGGATCAACGCGGCATCATCTTATGCACCTACCCGCTCGCCACCAGTCCGGGCGATCAGGTTTTCGATGTAGCCTGCATCCATCAAGTCGCAGTGGCCAGACGAAATGGAAGTTGGGAAATGGTCGAGACTCCCCAGGTGAAAGAAGCCAAGGCGGAAATAAAGAGGCTCAATGCAGAGCTGCAATGGAAAGTCGAGGAACGAACCAGAGAACTGGCCGCAACCAATGAAGCGCTGAACCGACAAATCATCGAGCGCAAGAAGCTCGAAGAGCACGCGCGGGTGCTGATCGATGCGATCCCGCATCAGATTTGGAGCGGTCCGGCTGACGGCACTCTGGACTACTGTAACGCCCGTTGGCGCTCCTATATGGGAATAGGGCTGAAAGACCTCCAAGGCGATGGCTGGCAGACCATGCTTCACCCCCACGATCGAGAACGGGTGCTTAAGGCCTGGCGCGATTCGGTGGCAAATGGAAAGCTTTACCATCAGGAAGAACGCCACCGGGGAGCCGACGGGAAATACCGGTGGTTCCTGTCTCTTGCCGTGCCTTTGCGCGATGCGGAAGGACGCATCGTAAGATGGTACGGGACGAACACCGACATTGAAGAGCGCAAGGAGGCGGAAGGAGCGTTGCGTAAAAGTGAGAAGCTTTTCGCCGCGTTTATGGATCACCTGCCGGGCTTCGCCTGGATGAAGGACATCGAAGGCCGCTATGTGTTTGTAAACAAAAAGGAATCGGAACTGGACGTGTATCGCGATGGGGCGATCGGGAAAACAGATGCCGAACTTTGGCCTGAGGAAATTGCCTCCGCTTATCGGACCAATGATCAGCAGGTGGTTATCACGAGAAAGGAAGTGCAGGCGGTAGAACCATCTCTGGCGCATGGGGAGCGAAGCTACATGCTCGTCACCAAGTTCCCGATTTTTGATCAGAATGGCTCGGTGGTGATGGTGGCCGGGGCAGGCGTGGATATTACCGACCTGACCCAGGCCAAGGACGCCTTGACCGCGCAAGCGCTTCGTTACAAGACGCTGATGGAAACCTCCACGGATTCAATTTACGTGGTGGATGAAAAAGGCGACCTGCGGGAAGCCAACGCGGCCTTTCTTGGCCGGCGCGGTTACACTGCGGCGGAAGTGAAGGGTTTGAACGTGGCGGATTGGGACGCGCAGTGGAAACCCGAAAAACTGCGGGAGCGGCTGCGCGGACTGCGGGAGAGCAGCGCTGTGTTCGAAACCCGGCATCGATGCAGAGACGGCTCCCTCTTCGATGTCGAAGTCTGCGCGACCGGCGTCCGGATCGCGGGAGAACAATTGTTCTTTTGCGTCACACGCGATATCACGGAGCGGAAACAGGCCGAAGATCGGCTGCGGCGAAGCGAGGAAAAATTCAAAACGCTTTTCGGAATCGCGCCGGTTGGCATTTCGGTCCTGGATCGGCAACACAACGTGATCGACGCGAATCCTGCCCTCGAGCAAATAACACGTCTGCGTAGGGAAGAATTGTTAAACGGAACCCATCGTCGTCGCACCATTCTTCACGCGGATGGCACCCCCATGCTGTCTCATGATTTACCGAGCGCGCGCGCCATTGCGGAGAACCGCCCCGTCAATGATGTGCAACTGGGCATTGTAATGGAAAACGGTGAGACCGTCTGGCTCCAGGTAAGCGCGGCTCCACTTTCCTTGCCGGACGGAAGCGCGGTCGTGATCACGCAGGACATCACGGAACGCAAGCGGGCGGCGGAAGCGTTGAAGGCGGCGAACCACCAACTGCGGATTCTTTCCCGGCAGCTCTTCCACATTCAGGAAGAGGAACGGCGTCATCTTGCGCGGGAATTGCACGATGAGATCGGCCAGACCCTGACAGCGGCTAAGATCAATCTGAAAATCATTGCGCCGGATGTGCCCGCTAAAATCACCGGCCGACTCGGCGACAGCATTCAACTTCTCGATCAGCTTCTCCGGCAGGTGAGAGAACTTTCGCTCGATTTGCGCCCCCCGCTGCTCGACGAACTGGGACTGGTGCCAACTCTGCGCTGGCTCGTGGATCAGCAGGCGCAACGCGCCGGATTGCGCGTAAACTTCACCGCCAATGTGAATGGCCTGGAGCTCGATCCGGATGTCCAAACCACCTGTTTCCGGATCGCGCAGGAAGCAATTACCAACATCATCCGGCATTCCGGCGCGAAGAGTGTCGCCGTCGAATTACGGCGCGCGGCGGAGCGCCTCACGCTGAGTGTGCGCGACGATGGCTCGGGCTTCGATCCGGCCACGATTCAGCAGAGGGAAAGCCAGGATTTCACCCTCGGGCTGGTGAGCATGAAGGAGAGAGCGTTGCTCGTGCGCGGCGGTTTCGAGGTCCACTCCGCGGCCGGCCAGGGCACCGAAATCCGCGCGTGGTTTCCGCTGACCTTCGAAAAACGTCCCTCCGCGGCGGAACTTCTGTGAGCGTCATTCGCGTTGTTTTGGCGGACGATCACACTCTGGTGCGCGCCGGTATCCGCGCCCTTCTGGAAAAGCTGCGCGGCGTCGAAGTAGTAGGAGAAGCGGATAATGGACGCGAAGCGCTGGAGCTGATCAAAAAGAGCGCGCCCAGTTTGATTCTGCTGGATATTTCGATGGCCGGATTGGGCGGGCTCGAAGCGCTGCCGCGGATCGTGAAAGATTTTCCGGCCGTAAAAGTCCTCATACTTTCCGGGCATGCGAACGAGGAGTACGTCCTGCGTGCTCTGCGTTGCGGCGCCGCCGGCTACCTGGTCAAAGAAGCGGCGGCCGAGGAGCTGGAGCTGGCCATCAAAGCGGTTACGCAAGGCAAGACCTACCTCAGTCCTTCGGTCTCTCGCACTGTGGTGGAGAGCTATCTCCAGCGTGCGGCTGGCGAGGAAGGTCCCATCGAGCAACTAACTACGCGCCAGCGCGAAGTCCTCCAGCTCATTGCCGAAGGAAAAAACACCAAGGAGGTCGCCGGCATACTTGATATCAGTGTCAAGACAGTGGAAGCGCACCGCCTCCAGCTCATGGCGCGCTTGAATATTCACGACGTGCCTGGCTTGGTGCGATACGCAATTCGCTCCGGCTTGGTTTCATCGGAGACATAAGCCGCAATGCGGGTTTCCCGCGGATCTCGCTACGTAGTCGCCCTGACGCCCACCGGACCAGTAACCGCTTGGATAGGTCTCACGATGAAAGACGCCGGCACGAGACTGCAGAAAAATCGGTGCGGCGACCAGGCGACAATCCTTTTGGTCGAGGATGAGGATGCGATCCGCTCCATGGCGAAGATGTTTCTGGAGAGAACGGTTATTCCGTCATCGAGGCGGAGAGCGGATCGGATGCGGTAGCCATTTGGGAGAAGAAGCAGAGCCAGATCGATCTGATGGTGACCGACCTGGTCATGCCGGGTGGATTCACCGGCCAAAAGCTCGCGCGTCGGCTTCAATTCGACCGCCCGGATTTGAAAGTCATCTACAGCAGCGGATACGATTGCGAGGTTTTCAAGGAAAGCGAAAGCGACCCGCTCGATCCCGACTCCAATTTTCTCCAAAAGCCCTACCCGCTGGGGAGCCTCGCTCACATGATCCGCGAATCGCTCGAGACAGAGAAAGCGTAGAAGGCCTAACCTACATGTAAGGGTTCTTTCCGCCGAATTTAAGGTTCCTCCCAATAGCGGTCACGGGTCGCCCGGCGCAGGTTGGGAGATGACAGTTACGAAACGCGAAAGAGGTGTAGGAATTGTCCCACTTTACGACTGCGTGTTTTCTGTGAAACAATGCGGGCGAGTCTCTCCCCAGACTTCCTCGTCGACCCCTCGCACCCGTGACGATCGTCTGCGTCACTCATCGTCTGTGGAAGATACAAACTTAACGTGGTCTAACAAACAGCAATAAATGGCCACGATTGACTTGAAAGCTCTTCTCGGCATGGCCATCAAAACCGAAAGGTGTGTGCAGGGGATTTCACAAGAAGAGCTCGCTGAGCGCGCCGGCCTTCACCGCACTTATGTCTCGGATGTGGAACGCGGAGCGCGTAACCCTTCGGTCGCGAGCATCGAAAAGCTCGCTATCGCCTTGAAACTTTCTGTCTCGGGGCTCTTTCATCGAGCGAGCAATGGCGGCGGATCAACCGAGTTCGTGGAGATTCTTCTGGTGGAGGATGACCCGCGCGACGTCGAGCTCACGAAGCTGGCATTTCAGAAGGCCCGGATCACAAATCCTTTGCACGTGGTGGGCGACGGGGTCGAGGCGCTCGATTTTCTTTTCGGCACCGGCGCGTATCAGCACCGGGGTTACGCTGCCCTGCCGCAGATCATTCTGCTTGATCTGAATCTGCCGAAGAAAAGCGGCTTGGAAGTATTGCGACGCATCAAGGCTGACAAGCTCACCAGAGATATCGCCGTGATCGTGCTGACCGGATCGACACTGGATCGCGATATGGCTGAATGCCGGCGGCTCGGAGTCGAGACTTACATTATCAAACCAGTCGGCTTTCAAAAATTCAGTGAACTGACCCCTCACCTAAACCTGGCTTGGACGCTGGTGAAACCTCCTCGAATGGAGAACGTTTTGAAATCCGCTCGAACCGCCGGCCGGAAAACCTGGAGCCCGAAAGCCCAATGAATCCACCGGAAGCGCGACTCGCGTTGTTTGCCAAATGCACGATATCGCCAAACCTTCCGTGACTGAGAAGACGCTCAGCTTCCTTATTATTGGTGGCTTTCCGATTTTTGCGGTCGGTTTGGAGGAAGTAATTTTAAAAAATTTCAAGGCGCATGTTTACCGGGTGGAGAAGGCCCGCGCCGGCTTGGAGCTTTGTGGGACTGAGAAGTTCGATATTATCCTGCTCGGGGTAACCCAACCCGAGCGGAGCGGGTTGGATTTGTTGCCTGATTTTCATAAGCGCTGCCCGAGATGCCGCGTTCTCATTGTCAGTCTGTTGGCCGAAGAGGATTTTGCGGCTCGCGCTCTCAGGGCCGGCGCCGCTGGATACATTTTAAAATCCAGTTCGGCGGAGGAAGTGATTCTCGCAATCCGGCGCACTCTGGCCGGCGGAAAATATGTCAGCCAGGCATTCGCGGGACGATTTGCCGAATCGTTCGGCGCGACAAAGGAGAAGCGGCACGAATCGCTTTCACCGCGCGAGTTTGAAGTCTTTCTCAGGATCGCACGCGGCAGCAGCGTGAAGGAAATTGCCGCGCAGCTTTCGCTCAGCGTTAAAACGATCAGCACCTATCACACTCACATTTTGGACAAGCTCAGTCTCCGGAACGATGCGGAGCTGGGCGAGTATGCCCTGCGCCACGGACTGATTGCTTAGGAATTCTTCTAGCTAAGCCGATGCGCGCTCATTCCGATTTTCTAGCCTGCTGTCCGGCAGCGCGTTATCGAAAACCATCGGTGTCGACGATCGTGGTCTCGGCTTTGTCCTAAGTACTAATCAGGATTTGTGAAGAGGCGTATTTCGCTCCTGCGGGTGAAACTGCTGAGTGTCATTTAAGCGGCGTAGCGTAATTGCTTCCATGGCCGGGACAGCGGCAGCGCTTATGGGTGGCGGCTCTCTCCTTGGCTGGTGGGTGAACAACGCGAGCTTGAAAAGCATTGTCCCCGGCTCCAGCCCGCTGAAGCCGAACATCGCAGTGGGAATATTGCTTTGTGGCGGAGTGCTTGTGTTCCTGTCGTTAACCAGATCGGCCAAGCCGGCCCGGATCTGTGCGGCTGCCGCTGGAATTATTGTGGCCGTTTTGGGCGGGCTCACTCTCGGCGAACATTTTTTGGGATGGAGTCTTGGGGTGGATCGGTGGTTCCTCCGGTCGGGCGCAAACGAAACTTCGCAACTGCTGCGAATGGCCCCGGCGACTGCGCTTTGCTTTGTCCTGACGGGAGCCATGTTTCTCGCCCAATCGCAGTTGCTGTCGGCGAAGTTGAGTCTTCCGCTTGTTACCGGTTTGAGCGCGGCGCTGGCGTTTATTGGGATGGTGGCAATAGCCGGGTTATGTCTGGAACTGCTCTTCGGTCCTCGATGGAATTTGATGGGGATGAATCTTTCGGGCATGACGGCCGCCGTGGGGTTCTTGTTGCTAGGCGCAGGTCTACTGGGATTGCTGCAAAGCCAGGGCCAGCTTCTCTGGTCGCTGGATGGTTTCACCACCATGGGATTTGGAATCGGTATGCTGCTGGTGGTGATGGCTGCGGCGATGGCCTTTTCTTACACCAGGCGAATGCTGGAAACGACCACCTCGCTTGCTCACCGCCAGGAAGTCCTTGGAAAAATCCAGGAGCTTTATGCGGATATGTCGGAGCTCTCAAACGGTCAGCGGGTTTATCTCATAACTGGCGACGAACAGTCATTGAAAGGCCGCGGACAACTCAAGGCCGAGGCCGGGGATGACGCTGCCAGTGCGCGAAAATTAACTTCCGACAACCCGAATCAACAACACCGCCTCGATCTACTCGAGCCGTTGATCCGCCAGCGAATTGATTGGGAAGAGCAATTAATAGGTATTCGCAGCACCGAAGGTTTCCCTGCGGCTGCGCAATTAATGGGAACGGGCCAGGGAATCAAACTTTCCGCAGAGATCCTTCGCCTCCTGAACCAAATGGAACAGGAGGAATATCGACTGCTGGGCCTGGATCGAAAGCAGGCGGAAATGGCGTCGGCGACCGCTTTTTCCATTTTGCCTTTCGGCGTGTTTCTTAGTCTGGCTGTGCTGGCCCTGGGTCTTTCTTTCCTAAACGCCGGTGTAGCCGATCAGAAACAGGCAGAGAAAGCATTGCGCGCAAGCGAGGCGCAACTTCAGACGATTGTCGAGAATCTCGAAGAAGGCGTTATCGTGGCGGACCTTGATGGGCGGTTATTGCAATGGAACCGCGCCGCGCTCCAATTGCACGGCTACTCGAGCTCTGAGCAGGATCGCAGGCATTTCCCGGAACTGGTCGATACCTTTGAGATTGCAACGCTCGACGGGCTCGTCTTGCCGGTGGAAGAGTGGCCGCTGGCTCGGATTCTCCGCGATAAAAAATTGCACAACCTTGAGCTGCGGTTGCACCGGATAGGAAGTGACTGGGAACGGATTTTCGATTACGGCGGAACCCTGGTCCACGACGAAAGGGGCCAGCCGCGTTTGGCGATCGTCACCCTCGTCGACATTACGGAACGCAAGTTGGCTGAGGCAAACTTGTGGGGGAGTGAAGAACGCTATCGCAGCTTATTCGAAAGCAATCCCAACCCGATGTGGGTTTATGACGCCGAAACTCTTTCGTTTCTGGCCGTAAACGCGGCGGCCATCCGGCACTATGGATTTACGGAAAGGGAATTCATGGCCATGACCCTGAAAGACATCCGGCCGGCGGACGACCTCCCTGCGTTGATGGATAACCTTTCGCAAGCAGGCGAGGGGCTGGACGAAACCACGCAATGGCGCCACCGCAAAAAGGATGGCGGACTGATCGATGTGGAGATCACGTCGCACGAACTGATCTGGCTGGGACGCGGCGCCAGCCTGGTCCTGATTAATGACATCACCGCGCGAAAAAGGGCAGAGGAGCAACTCCATCAGCTAAACATTGAGCTGGAGGAGCGTGTGCTGCAACGGACCGCGGAATTGGAATCGGCTAACAAGGAGTTAGAGGCTTTCTCCTATTCGGTCTCTCACGATTTGCGCTCTCCGCTTCGGACGGTGGACGGTTTCTCTCAGGCGGTCCTGGAGGATTATGGTCCGCAAATCCCGGTCGAAGGCCGGCGTTACCTGCAAACCATTCGGGATGGCGCGCAGCGCATGGGCGTGTTGATCGACGATCTTCTTACTTTTTCGCGGCTGAGCCGCCTGCCGTTGCACAAACAGAATGTCGATCTGGCTAGGATGGCTCGAGACACCTTCGCGGAATTGGACTCGGAAAAAGGGGAGCGCAAAATCGAGCTGAAGATTGGCGAGTTGCCGGAAGTGCACGGCGACCCGGCCTTGTTGAAGCAAGTCTGGGTCAACCTGCTCTCGAACGCGCTGAAGTATACGCGCAAGCGCGAGACGGCGATCATCGAAGTGGGATCCAAGAGCGATAACGGTTCTGCCATTTGTTTTGTTTCCGACAACGGGACCGGCTTCGACATGCAATACGCCCGCAAGCTCTTTGGCGTGTTCCAGCGCTTGCATCGTGCCGACGAATTCGAAGGGACAGGCGTTGGATTGGCCATTGTCCAGCGGGTTATCAATCGTCACGGAGGGCGCGTCTGGGCGGAAGCCGCGGAAGGCAAGGGCGCGACCTTTTATTTTACCCTGGAAAGAGCCAAGCAAAAAGTATGAGCGAAAACAATGCGGTCGAAATTCTCTTAGTCGAAGATACACCGGAGGACCTCGAGCTCGCGTTGCGCGCGTTGCGAAAGGCGAACCTGGCTAATCACATTCAGATCGCGCGCGATGGCGTCGAGGCGATGGAATTCATTTTTGCGGAAGGGGCACATCAAGGGCGCAAAATCGAGAACGGGCCCAAGGTGATTTTGCTGGACCTCAAGCTGCCCAAGATTGACGGCATGGAAGTCCTGCGGCGAGTGAAGAGCGACCCGCGCACCAAGGCCATCCCAATCGTGGTCCTGACTTCCTCCAAGGAACAAAAAGACGTGGTGGAAAGCTACCAGCTCGGAGTCAACAGCTACATTGTAAAGCCGGTTAACTTCGAGCGCTTTGTCGCCGCGGTGCAGGACCTGGGAATGTATTGGCTCCTGCTCAACCAACCTCCCCAACTCGATGGATAAGCTCCCACAACCGCTTCGCATTCTGATTGTCGAGGACAATCCCAACGACGCCGAGCTCATCCTGCTCGAATTGCGCCGTGCTGGATTCGACCCCGACTGGAAGCGCGTGGACACGGAGGAAGAATTCTCCAGCAGCCTCGATTCGAAGATCGACATCATTTTATCGGACTACGTGATGCCGCAATTTAGCGGATTGCGCGCGCTGGCGGTGCTGAACAACTCCGGACTGGAAATTCCATTCATCATCGTGTCCGGAACGATCGGTGAGGAGACCGCGGTGGCGGCGATGCGTTCGGGCGCGGCGGACTATTTGTTGAAAGACCGGTTGGGGCGTCTGGGGCAGGCGGTCGATCGTGCCTTGGAAAAGAAACGGCTTCGGGATGAGCGCAGGCAGGCAGATGAGCGCTTGCGTGAGCAGACCCAAATCATCAACGAGGCGCGCGACGCGATCATGATTCGTAATTTCGCGGATCAGAAAGTCACGTTTTGGAATTACGGAGCGGAACGCCTTTACGGCTGGACTGCCGGCGAAGCCATCGGACGGCAACTTGGCGAGCTGATCCTGGTTAATCCAGGCGAAGTCGAGAACAACGCAAAAGTGATCGCTTCGACGGGTGAATTCCACGGCGAAGTGAAGCAACGCAACAAGGAGGGAAAGGAACTGATTGTCGAAGTGCGAGCAAGCTTGATCACCAATCCGGACGGAACGCCGCGCTCGGTGGTGGTCATAAATACCGACGTGACGGAGCAAAAGAAACTCGAGATGCAATTGCTCCGGGCCCAGCGCCTCGAAAGCATCGGCACCCTCGCCAGCGGCGTCGCCCATGACCTGAACAACATTCTTGCTCCAATTATGATGGGAGCGGCGGTCCTGCACCGGACGGAGATGCCGCCCGAGGATCAGGCCATTCTTTCCACGATCGAGACCTGTGCCCAGCGCGGAGCGAATGTCGTCAGGCAGGTGCTAACCTTCGCTCGCGGGGTCGAGGGCGAGCGTGTCACCATCAATCCTTCCCATTTGGTCGAGGAGATCATCGACATCGCAAAGAAGACGTTTCCGAAATCGATTCAGATCACCCGGCGCTATCCGGAAGATCTCTGGCCGATTAAAGGCGACCCGACGCAACTGCATCAGGTGTTGCTTAACCTCTTTGTCAACGCGCGTGACGCGATGCCTGCCGGCGGCACAGTCAGCATATCGGCCGAGAATTTCCCGGTGGACGAACACTACGCGAGCATGATGCCGGGAGCGAAAACAGGGCCCCATGTCATTTTCGAAGTCAACGACACGGGCATGGGAATTACGCCGCATAACATCGAGAAGATTTTCGATCCATTCTTTACGACGAAGGAACTCGAGCACGGCACGGGATTGGGACTCTCGACGGTGATTGGAATCGTCAAGAGCCACAGCGGATTCGTGAGCGTCTCCAGTGAAATCGGACGCGGGACGACCTTCAAAGTTTATCTGCCTGCGAAAGTAGGTGCGCTGCAAACCTCGAAGAACAACACAGCCACAACTCCACCTCGCGCCAAAGGAGAATTGCTCCTGGTGGTAGATGACGAAAAGCCTTTCCTCCAAGTAGTGCGGGCACTCCTGGAGGGTCATGGCTATCGCGTCTTGACCGCCGGAGATGGGACGGAGGCGCTCGCCATCTTCGCGAGCCAAAAGGACGAGATTGCCTTGGTGGTGACCGATCTGGCCATGCCTCTCATGGATGGCATCGCTCTCATTCGCACTCTTCAAAAAATGAAACCAGAGGTGCGCGTGATCGCTTCGACGGGCACAGGCGGCCACAAGCACCAGGCCCACGAGCTGGCGGATCTGAATGTGCGGGACTGCCTCAGGAAACCCTATAACAAAAACAAACTGCTCAAGATTCTGCACAATGCGCTGAACAATCAGACGAATCATTCCAGCGCGCCTCTTCATGTCCATGCATCTCACTAACGAAATCATCGCACCCCTTCGCCTCCTCCTGCTCGAGGACAATGCCGTGGACGCGGACGCGCTCATCGCTGAACTGCGCCGCGCCGGGGCGCAGGCGGAAGTGAAAGTGGTGGGAACAAAAGCGGCCTACCTCGAAAACCTCGATCCTGTTTTTGACGCGGTCATCAGCGATTTCGACCTGCCCCAATTCAACGCGAAAGAAGCACTCGCATTGCTCCGGGCCAGGAAGCTCGACATTCCCTTTATCGTCGTCGCGGGATCGATTGGCGAGGAAACGGCCGTCGATCTTATGAAGCTCGGGGCTGCTGACTATGTTTGGAGAGATCGGCTCGCGCGGTTGCCTCAAGCGCTGGCCCACGCCGTAGAGGATCGCGCACTTCGCTTGGAACGGCAGGTAGGGGAAAAGCAATTGCGCGATAGCGAGGAGCAGATGCGAGCGATCCTGGAATCTGCCCTCGACGCAGTCATCACCATGGATCGCGACGGACGGATCGTGGCCTTCAATCCGGCGGCTGAAAAAATATTCGGATTTCGGCGCGATGATGCCATCGGGAAGCGGCTGGTGGACCTGATCATCCCGAAGAGACTGCGTGAAGACCATAATCGTGGGCTCGAACTTTATCTGAAGACAGGCGAAGCCCGGATGCTTGGCCGGCGGGTCGAAGTGACGGCGTTGCGGGCCGACGGTTTGGAATTTCCCGCGGAGTTTGCTGTCACACGGATTGGTTCCCATGAGCCTCCGATGTTCACCGCTTTCATCCGTGACATCGGCGAAAAGCTGCGCGGCCAGAAGGCGCTGCGCGAAAGTGAGGATCGTCTCCAACGGGTTGTCGAGAACCTCACCGAAGGTCTCATCATTTCGGATATGCAGGGCGAGTTGCTGGATTGGAATCCCGCGGCGCTGGAAATGCACGGCCTTACCGACACCGATCAATGGCGATTCAAACTGTCCGAGTACGCCGAAACATTCGAACTCTCCACGCTCGATGGAATTGTTTTGCCGCTCGAAGAGTGGCCGCTTTCGTGCGTCTTCCGCGGCGAACATCTCCGCGACTTCGAAGCGCGCATCCGCCGCATCGGCACGGATTGGGAACGCGTTTTCTCTTTCGGCGGCGCCACCGTCCACGACCCCTCGTGGGGCCAGCTCGCCTTCGTCACGATTGACGACATCACCGAACAGAAAAGCGCAGAGGAGAAATTGCGGCGCCAGGAGAAACAATACCGGGTCCTCTTCGCGACTTACCCGAGTCCCACTTGGGTTTACGATGCGAAGACGCTCGCCTTTCTCGCCGTGAACGATGCCGCGGTGGAGGACTACGGATATTCGCGAGAGCAATTCCTCGCGATGACGATTCGGGAGATTCACCCGCCGGAAGATGTCCCGGCCTTGCTCGAATCCGGAACGGTCGCCTCGGAGAAACCGCAGGCCGGCGGAGTTTGGCGCCACCTGAAAAAGAACGGAGAAATCATCCTGGCGGAAATTTTTGCTTCAGCCATCGAATTTGAAGGCCGCCGCGCGCAACTCGCCATCGCCATCGACGTCACCGAACAGCGCAAGGCCCATGAAGCAATTCGGGAGAGTGAAAGCCGGTTACGGGCGATTATCGATAACGAGCCGGAGTGTGTGAAAACGGTCTCGACCGGTGGTCTTCTGCTGGAGATGAATGCGGCGGGACTGAGGATGATCGACGCGGACAGCGCTGCGCAAATCCGGGGCCGCCCTGTCTCCGATCTCGTTCATCCGGAAGACCGGGTGCGCTTCGCCGAGTTGCATCGCAAAGCCAGCGGCGGGGGAACCGGCCAGCTCCAATTTCGGGTCATCGGCCTGAAAGGAAGAGAGCGATTGATGGAGACGCACTCGGTCGGATTGCTCAACGGCGAAGGCACCCCGTGCTCTGTCTTGAGCGTCACGCGAGACGTCACCGATCAACGGGCGGGAGAAGCCCAGATTCGAGAACAGGCGCGGCTGCTCGATCTGGCCCAGGACGCGATCATGGTGCGGGATATGGACGATCGCATCGAATTCTGGAATCACGGTGCGGAAAATTTGTATGGCTGGAGCGCCGCGGAAGTGCGGGGCAAGACAGCGTCCGCTTTTCTTTCTAAAGCCGATCTCATCGGCGCGGCTGCGACGCGAACAGCAGTTATCGAAAATGGTAAATGGACCGGTGAATGCAAGCACCTCTGCAAGGACGGCGGTCTCGTTACAGTCCGCAGTCGGTGGACTCTGGTGCGGGATGATCTTGGCCAGCCCAAATCCATCCTGATCATCAACACCGACGTCACCGAACAGAAGAAGATCGAGGAACAATTCCTTCGCGCCCAGCGCTTGGAAAGCATTGGCACGCTGGCCAGTGGTGTGGCCCACGACCTGAACAATATTCTTGCCCCCATCCTGATGGGAGCGGCCGTGCTGCGCCGGACCGAGATGGTTCAACGGGATGAGGCGATTCTCTCCACCATCGAAACTTGCGCCCAGCGCGGGGCCGATATCGTCAAACAAGTGCTGACCTTCGCCCGCGGAGCCGAAGGAGCGCGCTTGCTCCTGCAACCGGCGCACCTCATCAGCGATATGGCGAAGATCGCCCAGGGGACTTTTCCGAAAACGATCACAGTGCGGACCGATTACCTGCAATCCTTGTGGCCGATCGAGGGCGATCCGACGCAACTCCACCAGATCCTGCTTAATCTCTCTGTTAATGCGCGTGACGCCATGCTTGTGGGCGGGACGCTTACCATCTCGGCCAGGAATTTTCCGGTGGACGAAAACTACGCGAGCATGACGCCCGGCGCCAAGCCGGGACCGCACGTTCTCTTCGAAGTCAGAGACACGGGAACTGGAATCGCCCCTCAGATCATCGACCAGATTTTCGATCCATTCTTTACGACGAAGGAACTGGGTCGCGGCACGGGATTGGGACTCTCGACCGTGATCGGGATCGTGAAGAGCCATGGAGGATTTATGACTGTCGAGAGCGAGATTGGGCGCGGCACAACCTTCAAGGTCTATCTCCCGGCGAAGATTGATGCGCAGGGAGCGGCGAATGAGAGCGCACCACTGGCTGTAGCCATGGCAAATGGAGAGCTGCTTCTGATCGTCGATGACGAAAAGACAATTCTGCAGGTAGCCAAAGAATTGCTGGAACGCCACGGATACCAAGTATTGACAGCTGAGGATGCCCCGGAGGCGCTGGCGATTTTTGCCTTGCGCAAGGACGAGATCAAACTGGTCCTGACAGATTTGGCCATGCCGCTTATGGATGGCATTGCGCTCATTCGCACGCTGCAAAAAATGAAGCCAGACGTGTGTGTGATCGCTTCCACTGGCCAAGGCTGCCCGGAGCACCTCGGCCATGATCTTCCCGGTCTCAACATTCGTGCCTGCCTTGCCAAACCCTACAACAAAGAAATGCTGCTAACCACTTTACGCGAAACCCTCAACCCTCAGGCCGACAAAACATGACTACTACACTTATACCTACACCTACAATCCTGCCGCTGCGCATTCTTATAGCCGACGACCACGATGTCATGCGCGAAGGGACGCGCGCCGTGATCGAGCGGCAGCCTGGCTGGGAAGTTTGCGGCACGGCCGCTACCGGGCGCGAAGCAATCGCCCAGGCGGTCCGCTTGCGACCCGACATCGTCATTATGGATATGAGCATGCCCGACCTCAACGGCCTCGATGCCGCCGTCCAGATCAAACGACGCCTGCCGCCTACCGAAATTCTTATGTTCACGGCGCATGAAACCGATGAATTGATCCGCGAAGTTTTCGAGATCGGAGTGAAAAGTTTTATCTTCAAATCCGAGGCGCACACTTACCTGGTCGACGCCATCCAGTCGCTTTCCCAGCACAAGCCATTTTTCACCAGCAAGGTTTCCGAGATTTTGTTTTCGGATATTGTTAATCGCTCAGCCAAGGGCGCAACGAGGATCGAGCCCGGGCAGCGCTTAAGCGCGCGCGAGCGCGAAATCGTGCAGCTTCTGGCCGAAGGCAAGAGTAACAAAGAGGTGGCCGATGCGCTGGGTATCAGCGTGCGAACGGCGGAGACTCATCGCGCGAGCATCCTGCGGAAGCTGGGCCTGGATTCCATCGCCAGCCTGGTCCGTTATGCCATTCGCAATAAGATGATCGAAGCATGAACGACAGTCCCACCGCTGATTCGGGCATGCAGCCCGCTGGGCTTCAGCAAGCCATTCTGGTCATCGACGACGATCCGGCCATGCGGACGATCTTGGGTTTTACACTCCAAGCCTTCGGTTACGTTGCTCTCGTTGCGGGAGACGGGGAAGAGGCCCTGCAAATCGCGCGGCACCATCAGGAGATCCGCCTGATTATTCTGGATGTCGTGATGGCCGGCTTATCGGGGAAAAAACTGGCCGACCAGTTGCAGATCGGCCTGCCGAAAGCGGTGATATTGTTTTGCTCCGGACACCCATCGGGAACGATGCCGCTCTATGGCATCGACCTGAGCTCGATGCACTTCATGCAAAAGCCCTGCCGGCCGGCGGACCTCCAGCAGAAAATCGAAGAGCTCCTCGCCCCGGTTTAGTTTGACGGCTACGTGTTTCCACCCATTGCGTCGGCGGTGATCATAGTTGCTTAAGGAGCACCTTCCATGACTCCCCGAACACGCCGTGCGCGGCGGCTTGACCGAACGCGCGATTGAATCGATCCCTCCGTCCGTGCTGGATCTCGCAATTCCGCCTTTGCTTAACGGGCGGCTGTTTTCTTTCAAATCACCCCCTCTGGAGGATTATCCGTTGATGGACGGTCTCGTCCATTTCACCTGGAGGTACGTCTGGTGCGTCGAGCAATTCTCTGACCTTGCCAGCCAGCGCCGCCGGCGTGTGAGGCTTGAGTAAGAGGTGCACCCCCGGATCGAGCACGCCCTCGTGCGCCATGGCGTCGTCCGTGTAACCCGACGTAAAGAGAATCTTGAGGCCGGGATGGTCCGCGATCAGTTCATCCGCCATTACTTTGCCGTTCATTCCGGGCATGATCACATCAGTGATCACCAGGCGAATTGGTGTTCCCTGGTGCTCGCGCGCCACGCGCAAGCCATCGAGGCCGTCCGAAGCCAAGAGCACCTTGTAACCCCGCTTTTCCAACACAGTACGCGCCAGATTCCTCAGCGAGGCATCATCTTCCACGATCAATAATGTTTCCGTCCCGCCTTTCGCCGCCCCGATCTGGTCTAGGCTTGCGGAAGTCTCAGCGCCCGGTCTGTCGACACGCGGGAAATAAATGTCAAAAGTGGCGCCTTGGCCCAGTTCGCTAGCAACATCAATATGCCCCCCACATTGCCGGACAATGCTTTGGCAGGTCGCGAGTCCAAGGCCGGTGCCTTTGCCTATTGGCTTAGTCGTGAAAAAAGCTTCGAACAAATGCGCTCGTACGTCGTCGGTTATGCCCGTGCCAGTGTCTCTCACCCTCAATCGGACAAAGTGCCCGGGTTTCTCGCCTGGGTGGGCGTCAGCGTAATCTTGATCAAGTGTGACGTTGGCGGTTGCGATTGTAAGATTACCGCCGTTGGGCATGGCATCGCATGCATTGACGACCAAATTCATGAGGACCTGGCCGATATAGCCATTGTCAGCGCGAATATATCCGACGGGATCTTCACCGATAATCGTCATTTTAATGTTAGCGCCCACAAGTCGGCCGAGCATGCTCTCAAGCTTTTGAACCGAGTTCTCAAGGTCGAGGATAACGGGCTGTACAGTTTGCTTGCGGCTAAAGACGAGCAATTGTTTGGTCAATCCCGCAGCTCTCTCCGAGGCGTCGCGGATTTCCACGGCGGATTTGTAGAGAGTGCTCTCCGGTTCAAACTCGCTCAACATCACTTCGTTGTAGCCCATGATAACAGCCAAAATATTATTGAAATCGTGGGCTACACCGCCTGCGAGCCGGCCGATTACTTCCATTTTTTGAGCCTCGATGAAGCGCTCCTCGAGCCGTTGCCGTTCGAGTCGTGCATCGACTTCCTCCATGGCCCGCTTCACCGCAGGAGCCAGCCGTGCGAGGCTCCCTTTTAAGATATAATCCGTAGCCCCGTTCTTCAGCGAATCGATCGCCTTTTCCTCACCCAGAGTCCCAGAAACGAAAATGACGGGCACCTTAGGGCATCTGGTGTGCGCCATCTGTAAGGCCGAAATACCATCAAACCCTGGCATCGAGTAATCCGAGAGTATTAAGTCAATCTCACCACCATTGAGGGCCGCATCAAATGCGTCACGAGTGTGAACGCGGCGGGTGGTAGATAAGATTGCGCCAGCTCCGAGACTGGCTTGAACAAGGGCCGCATCGTTCTCATCATCTTCCAAGTGCAAAATTCTAAGAGGTTTCACGCACCCTCCCTGATCGTTCGCGGCATCACTTCGGCATTGGGCTTGAGGATTTCTTCTTGCTGCACCGCCCGCGGCAGTTCATTGATGGCCGCCCAGAAAATGCCGAGCCGCTTTACTGCCTTGATAAACTCGGAAAAATCGACCGGCTTCACCACGTAGGCATTGACTCCGTAATTATAGCTCTCGATCAAGTCTGGCTCTTCGCGTGAGGAAGTGAGCACCACCACCGGAGTCGTTTTCAGATTCGCGTCGGCCTTGATGATCTTTAACACTTCCAGTCCCGAGACCTTGGGCATCTTGAGATCCAGCAGGACGACCACGGGAGGACCGCTGGCCCGCGTTTTGAATTTCCCGCGGCAGAAAAGATAATCCAGCGCCTCCGCACCGTCATTAACGACTACAACACCGTTGGCAAGGTTATGTTCGGCGAGCGCCGCGAGCGTGAGTTCCACGTCTTGGGGATCGTCTTCTACAAGTAGGATATGTTTGACCATTTTAGGAGTTTGTTTGTGCTGGAATCGAAAAATAAAATGTCGCGCCGCTGCCCACCACGCCTTCGGCCCAGACCCGGCCCCCGTGGCGGTGAATAATGCGCTGGACGTTGGCCAGGCCGATGCCTGTGCCTTCGAACTCGGCGACGGTGTGTAACCGTTGGAAGACCCCGAACAGTTTGCCGACATAGCGCTGGTCAAAGCCCGCGCCGTTGTCGCGAACGAAGATCACCGTTTCATTGTCGCCATTAGGGATGGTGCCGATCTCGATTTTGGTCTCGGGGTTATGGGAGGTGAACTTGATCGCATTGGAAATCAAATTGACCAACACCATGCGCAACAAGGCCCGGTCGCATTCGGCCACTGGCAGCAGATTGATCTCCCAAACGACGTCGCGCCCTTCCAGGTCTCCCTTAAAATCGCCCACTGTCTCCCGAACTAGGCCATCGAGATTGACCCGGCTCTTTGTCATTCCCGAACGTCCTATCTGTGAGAAAGAGAGAAGGTCGTCAATCAAACTTCCCATCCGTTTTGCCGACCTGGAAATCGTGGCCAGATGGCCCAGGCCTTTTTCCGAAAGTGAAGACCCCGCGTCTCGCTGGAGCAGTTCCACAAAGCCAATCACGTGGCGCAAGGGCGCGCGCAGGTCGTGGGAGACGGAGTAACTGAATGCTTCCAGTTCGGCGTTGAGCTCAACGATCCGTTTCTCCACCTGTTTTTTCGCCGTGATGTCTCGCGCTACTTTCGAAGCGCCCACGATCGCACCACTCGAATCTTTGATGGGTGAGATAGTGACGGAGACGTCGATCTCCTGGCCGTTCTTCGCCAGGCGCACAGTGTCAAAGGGCCGAACGCTCTCGTCCCGCTTGATCTTTTCGAGAATCTCCTTCTCTTCATCGAGCCGTCCTATAGGAATCAAAGGCACAATCGATTGGCCTATCATTTCGGCTGCGGTATACCCAAAAATTTTCTGGGCGCCGCCGTTCCAGCTTTGGATGACGCCATCCAGATCCTTCCCGATAATCGCGTCTTCCGAAGATTCCACGATTGCCGCGAGCCGGATGGCCGTTTTCTCGGCCTGTCTGCGTTCGGTCGTGTCGCGAATGTTGCACTGGATAAGGCGTTTGGTGCCCTCCAGATAGGCGTTGCTGATAAATTCCACTTCGACCCGCTGCCCATCCTTGGTTTCCAAGGGCAACCCTTCGTAGCGAAGACAGTCTTTGAGCTGGAGTTCGGCGAAGGCGACTTTGGAAGCAGCCTCGCCTTTGAAGGGGCCGATGTCCCATAACTTGCGCCCGAGGAATTCCCCCTGCGAATACCCTAGCAAAGCTTTCATGAACGGATTGGCGTCCACCACCTGCCCCGTCTCCGCATCGAGAATGAGAATGCCATCCTGCGCGGTTTCAAACAGCCGCCGGTAGCTGATTCCGGAGTCGAGTAAGGCTTGGACGCTGCGCGCCTCAGCGTGTTCGGTCCGGGTATTAGCCTCGTCCGTCCGAGTGTTGGCTTGCTCCGTTCGCGCCTCGGCCTGTCTCGTCCGAGTGTTTGCCTGATCGACCAGAATCTCCACCTGCTCACTCTTCAAGTTCTTCGCCAATCGTTTCGGAACCGCGACTTTTTCGTTCGTTGTTACCACGCTACCCCTGCAGAGCACCCGCCGAGCCCTTAGGAGTGTTTCGTCCCGGGGGAAATACGTATTCAGGGGCGGTACAATCTGGATGGGTGCACAATTGCGGTTTGTCGGCTTGAGATTGTCACCGCACCTCTTGGTGCAAGCCCGAACCAAGGTTTCTGTTCATTCACCCTCGCCGCCTGCCTTGCGTGATCCTCCAAGGATCGCGCTGTTTCGGTCGTAC
The DNA here is from genome assembly GCA_041167565.1 of Verrucomicrobiota bacterium. GTDB lineage: Bacteria > Verrucomicrobiota > Verrucomicrobiia > Chthoniobacterales > UBA10450 > AV80. The sequence continues at coordinate 55,151 of JBEEHU010000017.1, forward strand.
CGTTTACACCGCCGACCGTCCCTGAGGAGGCACCGGTCCCGGGTGGGTCTTTGGCTCTGGACATGAGCATGCCCGACCTCAACGGCCTCGATGCCACCGTCCCGATCAAACGACGCTTGGCGCGCGCTAAGTACTAGCGTGGACCGCTTGGAGGCGCTCCATCTCCTGGTCGTAACACTGCGGACAGGCGCCGTGGCTGAATCTGCTTCCGGTTTGCTTTTGAATGTAGGTCTCAACCCGGTCCCAATAATCATGTTCGTCGCGCACCTTGTGACAATAGACACACATTGGAATCAGCTCCTGGAGCTGGCGTATTTCAGCCGTGTATTTCAGGATCCGCTCCGCCACGCGCAGGCGGATTCGAATTGCTTCGCGGTCGAGCGGCTTGGTCAGGAAGTCGTCCACTCCGGCCGCGCTCGCCAGCTCATGGTTTTGAGCGCTGGTCTGATTCGCGGTGAGAAGAATAAAGTAGGTGTACGGCGTATGCGCGCGGGCCCGCACTTTTTCGCACAGCGCGAGCCCATCCAGCCGCGGCATCATCCAATCGCTTACGATTATGCGCACCGGCTCCCGATCGAATCTTTCCCAGGCTTCAAGGCCATGGCGAGCAATCACCGGCTGGTATCCAAACTTCAAGAGCGCGGCCTCGAGAATCCTGGCGCTGACCGGATCATCCTCCGCGATGAGAACCGTGCCTTGCTTGGGCGCCAAAGCATCCTGAAGCCGATCCGTCAGGGCGGCTGATTGGTCGTTAGGCTCGCTCAAAGTGGGATCCGAAGTTTGAGCGATCCGATGTCAGCAAACGCTATTTCCAAAGCCTTCACTCGATCTGCGAGCGTTGTCTGCGACGCCATCACGCGCAAACCCGCCAGAATGCGCGCCTGCAATTCCTCGGCGTGGAACGGCTTCACGAGGTAGTCATCGGCGCCCGCGCGCAGACCTTCGATGACGTTTTCTTTGCTGCCGCGCGCGGTCAGCAGGATGATGTAAACCATCGTCCCCGCTTCGCGGACGCGGCGGCAGATTTCGAGCCCGTCCATGTTCGGCATCGATCCATCGAGGATCGCCAGCAAAGGCGCATCAGGGCCGCGGAGGACCGCCATGGCTTCCGCGCCGTCATTCCGCAGCACCACCTCGTAGCCCCAGTTGGTCAGTCGGGTCGCAATGAGAATGCGCGAGACCGGGTCGTCCTCAGCCACGAGAATTCGCGCCTTCGACGGGACGTCCGCTTGCAGGTCGGATGGATCAGGCGAGGGCAGCGTAAATTTTATGAGTTTCTCGTTCAAGTTCTGTGAACCTTTCCTTTGCTCCGCCAAAATCTCTTTCCCGGCCATGCTTCTCCAAACGCAGCGCCAAAGTCCGCGCCCTTCCCGCTCCGAAAACTCCGAGGGAGCTTAAGAGCTTGTGCGCTTGCACAGCCAGCGCGGGCGCATCGCACTTTTCGATCGCCTCACCGAGCGCCCGCACAATGGGAGGAGTGTTACCATGAAAAATCGAAACCAGCTCGCCCATCAACGCTTCATCGCCATCGCATTGCGAGAGCAAATGTTCGCGACGATAAGGCGGCGCCGTTTCGGTCCGGTCGTCGTGCTCCGCAACGCTGGCGCCTTCAAGGGCCCGAAGAAGATCTTCTTTTCGCAACGGCTTGGAAACGTAATCGTCCATGCCGGCTGCCAGGCAGCGCTCGCGGTCGCCCGCCATGGCATGCGCGGTCATCGCGACGATCCTCATGTGACCGCCGCGCGCTCTTTCCAATTCGCGAATGCGCTGGGTTGCTTCGAATCCGTCCATCTCCGGCATTTGCACGTCCATCAAAATGAGATCGAAGGGTCCGTCCCGAAAAGCTTCCACGGCTTCGCGTCCGTTACTCACATGCACGAGCTCGTGTCCTTGCTTTTTCAACACGCCTGTCGCGACGGCTCGATTCACGAGATTGTCCTCGGCCACCAGGATGCGCAGCGCCCGTGGATTCACCTTTTCGCCGTGCTCATTCTTCGACGTCGTTCTTGTTCCCCCAGCGATCATCGAGGAGGAGGGCGATTTGGAAATCGCGATCAGAATCGCGTCGAGCAATTCCGATTGCGTAACTGGTTTCGTCAACCAGCTCGCGACGCCGAGCGAGCCGCAACGCGCCGTACTCCCGGCCGGCATCGCGGACGACAACATCATCACGGTGGCATCCGCCATGGCCGGTTGTTCCTTGATCTTTTCCGCGAGCGCGAATCCATCCATCTCCGGCATCACCGCGTCGAGCAGGACCAGCTCATAGGCCGAGCCGGACTTCGCGGCGCGCAGCATTTCGTCGAGGCCGGCCTGGCCAGATTCAACGACAGTTGGAGTCATCCGCCAGTTCCGCAGCATCTCGCTTAGAATGCGACGATTCACGGCATTATCGTCCACCACGAGGGCGCGCAGGCCCTGAAGATCTTGCCGTGCCTGCTTCGCTGGAGAAAGCGCCGCGTGCCTGGCCAGGCGCGCCGTGAAATGAAAAGTGGTTCCTTCGCCCACTTTGCTTTCGATCGAAATTTTGCCCCGCATTTTTTGGATGAGTTGAGACGCGATGGAAAGCCCCAGCCCGGTGCCACCGTAGGTGCGCGTCGTCGAGCCGTCCGCCTGCGCGAACGCTTCAAAAATCGCCTTCTGTTTTTCCTGCGGAATGCCGATGCCGGTATCGCTCACCGAAAAATGCAGTTCGCTTTCGTCCTCGGTAATCGATTGGCTGCTGACGCTGACCACTATCTCTCCGCGCTCGGTAAACTTGATCGCGTTATCGGTAAGATTGATTAGGATCTGGCGGAGCCGCATCGAGTCTCCGATCAATTGATCTGGAACGTCCGAGTGGATGTCGGCCACGAGCTCGAGACCTTTTTGATCGGCGCGAATTCCCAGCGGCTTGAGCATTCCGCCGATACAATCTCGCAAACTGAAATCGATCGACTCCAGCTCGAGTTTGCCGGCCTCGATTTTCGAAAAATCGAGAATGTCGTTGATCAAGCTGAGCAATGAGTGGGCGGAGCTTTTCACCATGCCCAGGTATTCGCGTTGGTCGCGATTGAGCTCGGTTTCAAGGGCCAGATCGGTCATGCCGATGATGCCGTTCATCGGCGTCCGAATCTCATGGCTCATGTTGGCGAGGAACTCGCTCTTGGCGCGGTTAGCCGTTTCAGCGGCTTCCTTCGCCGCGTGAAGTTCGGAAGTGCGCTCGAGCACACGCAGTCCGAGTTCGTCGTTCGCGGTCTGGAGCATTTCCTTGCTGCATCTGGCGTCATCAATGTCGGTGCAGGTGCCGACCCATTGAACGATCTCACCCAGCTCGTCGCGCATCGGCAGCGCGCGTCCGAGATGCCAGCGGTAGGCGCCGTCAGAGGCCCGCTTAAAACGATATTCGACCTCGTAGTTTTCTCCCGTGGTGAAGGAACGCGTCCAAAGGTCGATGGCGTGTTGCAGGTCATCGGGATGCAGGACTACGCCCCAGCCCCAGTCTCTCGTCTCCTCGAGCGTCAGGCCCGTATAATCGAACCAGGCCTTGTTATAATAATCGAGGCCGCCATCCGGGCGCGCCGTCCAGATGATCTGGGGAACGGTATCTGCCAGGAAGTTGTAACGCTCAGCCCCTTCGCGCAAAGTGGCCGCCACTTTCGCCTCCCGCAACTCCTCCTCGGCCAGGCGCCGGTCCGTGATGTCGAGATGGCAACCCAACATGCGCACCGGCCGGCCGGCCGCGTCGTAATGCAGCGAACCGCGCGTATGAATCCAGCGGTAGGTTCCATCCTTGTGCCGCATCCGAAACTCGACGTCGTATTCCTTGCTCGGGTCCGCCATGCAAAGTTCCAGCATCGCGGCAATCCGTTCCGCGTCCTGCGGATGCAGCCGCGAAGTGAATTCAGATAGATCGCTCGTGATCTCGTTCTCCGCGTAGCCCAGTTGCTGCTTCCACTCGCGCGAAAAACGAACTTGATTGCTGATCAGGTCCCAATCCCATGGGCCGATGTTCGAGGCCTGCAAGGCCAGCTGCAAATGAGCCCGGCTTTCTCGCAGCTCCGCTTCCGCACGTTTGGATTCGGTGATGTCCTGCATCGATCCGGCCATGCGCA
>JBEEHU010000018.1:0-2914 GCA_041167565.1 Verrucomicrobiota bacterium
CTCGAGAACACCGGAATCCATCTTGGCGCGCTCACCGTTTTCGCGGGTGCGGTCGGCGTCGGCGTCGGGTTTGGACTCCAGAATATTGCGAGCAATTTTATCAGCGGCCTCGTGATCCTGGCCGAACGTCCGATCACGATAGGCGACCGCGTCGAAGTGGCGGGAGTCGTCGGGCAAGTCCAGCAGATCCGGGCCCGCAGCACGGTGATCCTGACCAACGACAACATCGCGATGATTGTGCCGAACTCAAAGTTCATCGATTCGCCGGTGACGAACTGGACCTACAGCGATCCGCGGGTGCGATTCCGCATTCCGATCGGCGTGGCTTACGGCAGCGACGTCAACATAGTCCGCGAGGCGCTTATCGCCGCCGGCCGGAGTAATTCCCACGTCCTGGAGGATCCGGCCCCGAGCGTTTTCCTGAACAAGTTCGGCGAAAGCTCCATCGATTTCGAGCTTGTGGTCTGGAGCAGCGAGATGAGCCATCGGCCCAGCCGATTCAAGAGCGACCTCAATTTCGCGATCGAAGAAAAACTACGCGAGGCCGGGATCGAGATTCCCTTTCCGCAACGCGACCTGCACATCCGGAGCGGAGTGCTGAAGACGGAGAAAGCAGGCGAAGAGCGATAGCCGCGCGAATGGCTTCATCCTGTCTGTTTTTTAGCGCTGAAAGCGCGCACTCATAGCAGCCTGGGGCATCGCCCCAGGATTCTGATCGAATGATAACAAGCGCTGAGAGCGCGATTCAACGTAGGGTCGCCGGGTGTCCCACGCAGATTGGCGCGAAATGAATCGCGCTTTCAGCGCTGGATATTTTGACGTTGCGCGTATCCTGGGGCGTTGCCCAGGCTGCTTATGAACGACGCGCCTTCGGCGCTAAGCGGATCCGGCGTCACAGAATCCTGGGGCGACGCCCCAGGCTGGTATGAGACCGCGCGGTTGGCGCTAAAATCCTTGGGCGTCGCCTCCTCCCGGCGCTTCGCACAGCGAAGCGGCTACAGAAGAGGTGGACGTTCCACATTGGACGTTGGACCTTTCCGCCTTTCCGGGATGCCAACCAACCAAAACATTCCTTTTGCGAATGGCATCGCTCGCGTTCTTTCGCGCGCAGACCTGAACGACTGCGATGCCTGGCAGTACGCCTTCGCCGGCGAAACGAAGGACCATCGCTTTTACGAGATCGTCGCCGACACGCTCGAGGCAAAGTTCGAGCATCATTATCTGCTTCTGGAAGATCGCGCCGGAAAAGTGCGCGCCATTCAGCCGGTCTTCTTTGTGCAACAAAATCTCGTGGAAGGAATCCCGGCCTTGCGCGCGGCCGTCGACGCAGTTCGGCGGCGTTTCCCGCGTTTCCTGACGATGCGGGTGCTGATGGTCGGCAACGCGGCAGGTGAAGGCCACCTCTCCGTCTGCGCGCCGGAAGATGAAGCATGGGTCGCGAACGCTCTTTACCAGGTGCTGGAAATTTACGGCCGCGACTCAGGAGCTTCCCTGGTCGTCTTTAAGGATTTTCCCGCGACTTATCGCAGCGTGCTCTGGAAATTCTCCGCTAACGATTACACCCGGGTCCCGAGCATGCCGATGACGGAGCTGAAGCTCGACTACACCGATTTCGACCAGTACGTGACCACGCTCGGCGCTTCCACCCGCAAGGATCTCCGGCGCAAATTCCGCAGAATCGCCGCCGCCGAACCGATCAGCGTCGAAGTCGTGACTGATCTCACGCCCTGCGTCGATGAGGTCTACCCTTTTTACCTGCAGGTGCACGAACGCTCGCCGCTGAAATTCGAACGACTCACGAAGGAATTTCTGTCGAGCCTGGGCCGTCGCATGCCGGACCGCGCGCGATTTTTTATCTGGCGACAAAACGGAAAGGCAATTGCCTTCAGTGTCGCGCTGGTGCATGAGGGCACGATCTACGACGATTATCTCGGGCTCGATTACCGTGTGGCGCTGGACCTTCACCTTTATTTTCACACCCTGCGCGACCTCCTCAGCTGGTCGCTCACGCAGGGCCTGAAGCGTTACCGGAGCAGTCCGCTGAACTACCAACCGAAGCTGCATCTCGGGTGCGATTTGTTTCCGCTGGATCTCTATGTGCGGCACACGAACCCGGTTTTAAACAAAATCTTTCGCCCGGTATTGAAGTTCCTCGAACCAACACGGCACGATCCCGTGCTCGAGCGCTTCCGAAACGCGCACGAACTCCATGGCGCCGCAAAGTAAACCGGCGGGCTTCGCCAATCCGTGGCTGCACCTGGCGCTGAGCGTGGCGTGCGTCGCCACCTACGAATTGCTTCTGAAGCGCGGAGCAGCCGAAACGGCGCACGTGAGCGAGAGCTGGTCCTGGACTGGACTGACGGGCCTGGCGTCGGTTTATGTCTGGATCGCGATCGTGTTCGTGATCACCAGCCTGATCACCTGGCTCTATGTGCTGCGTTACATTCCACTCTCGATCGCGTTCCCGATTTCACAGGCTGTGCACGTCCTGGTGCCGCTGGGCAGCTGGCTGATTCTCGGGGAAAATATCGTGACTTTGCGCTGGATCGGGATCGTTTTTGTCTCGTTGGGCCTCGCGGTGGTCGCGAAACCGGTGGCACGTTTGGAGGAGGAATTGTGACGTCTATCGCCCTCGTCATTGTTTTGATCGCGTTGATCGCCCATACCGCGGGCCAGATTTTTTTTAAACACGCCATGGCGTCGTCGCACACCGAAGCGGGTTTTCGCTGCCGCGCCTGCGCAATTCCTTTCGCCATCGGGATCGCCTTAATGACGACGCAGTTTTTTCTGAACCTCGGGCTGCTGCAACGCTACGATCTCAGCTTCATCTATCCGTTCCAGGGGCTCGGCGTCATCATCATTACCTGCACCGCCGGGATCACCCTTCGCGAAAAACTGAGCTTTCAGCTCATCG
>JBEEHU010000019.1:0-4130 GCA_041167565.1 Verrucomicrobiota bacterium
GCGGAAGCGCCCGTGGCGCGGTAGGCGGGGGAAAAGCCTGGAGCTTGGAGCTTGGAATTTGGAGCTTCTGACGGTCGTCACTCGCCGCGCAGCGAGTTCGGTTGCCTCAGCCAACAGCAAGATACGATGAGCATTGTTTTGACATGTTATTTTCGCTTAGTCAGAATCGAAACCGGAAAAAATGAAACCCCATCTGACTGTACCCCTCCTTGTCGCTTTCCTTTGTAGCGGTGTTGCGGCGCCCCCGTCGGCGCAGGGCCGCCTGCTCACGGACATTAATGTTATTCCCACGCGGGTGTTGAAGAGATCCATCAGCCCCAAGTTCTACAAGAGTCTTCTTATCTCCCCGATCCAGGGATGGATTGTTGTCCGCGCGAACCTGGCGGGCACGCATCTTTCCGGAATGAGAGTGATCCACTCTGAACTCAATGGCCTTTATGATTCCCTCGCACTCAAACTGGCGAAAGAGGCGCTGATTGCCGGATATGATTCGACCGAGAGACCAAGTCACGCGCCGTCCGTTCTTCTCCATCTTATGATTTATCAAATCGCCGACGGAACAATGGCGCTTTCTTTCGCTCATCTCGACGAGCCAGGAAGCGACCAGATGGAGTACTGGGGCTGCGCGCGGCTCGCGGTCCTAAAAAGCGACGGCACCTGGACCGACATCAAGGGACCGGAAAGTCTTGAAGGGAAGGGCTGGGCGGTTCGGAGTCCTCGCTGGAGAAATGGCAACCGCGAGGTCTTGGGTAGCCTTAGACGGTGACTACCTCGCAGACCGATTCCCCAATTTCAGTGGCTGGATAAAGCCCGTGACGCGGTAGGAACGAGGGGAAAGCTCCAGGCACCAAGCACAAGAGAAGCTCCAATAAGAAGCACCAAAGTAACGTGCGAGCGCCTTTGGATTTTGGAGCTTGATGTTTCTCTGGAATTTGGAATTTGGAGCTTCTGACGGTCGCCACTCGCCGCATGTTTGGGTAGGGTGATATAAGAAAGCGTTGTCATCCCGAGGCTGGCGAAGCGCGCCGAGGGATCTCCCAGTCGAAGTGAAGACCTTCTACGTCTATATGGTCTGCAATCGCAGTAGAACCGTCTTGTATACGGGCGTGACTAACAGCTTGGAGCGGCGTCTCTGGTTTCACGTCAACGCCGCACCAGGAAGTTTCGTTAGGCGATATCGCTGCGACCGCCTCGTTTATTACGAAACTTTTGACACAGCTGGCGATGCGATTTCTCGTGAGAAGCAGATCAAAGGCTGGCGACGCGAGAAGAAAAACGATCTGGTGCGGACGCAGAATCCGTTCTGGAAAGACCTTGGCGCCGAACTTTTCGATCGACCTTGACCCTCGTAACGCGGGTCATCCCGAGGCTGGCGCAGCGCGCCGAGGGACCTCTCAAGCGCTTGACCGCTTCCGCGGAACGCAACGCGAATACGTCATCGCCCGCTCGTTGTTTCTCGGTAGCGCAAATTGCAACTGCAAGGTCCCTCGGCGCGCTTCGCCAGCCTCGGGATGACACGCATTCTTTCCCACCAAATCGCGATTCAACAGTTCACTCGCCGCGCAAATCGCGAATCGCTTCGCGATAATCTTGCGCGCGGAAAATCGACGTGCCTGCCACGAGCACGTTCGCTCCGTTCGCAATCGACAATTTTGCCGTCTCGGCGTTGATGCCCCCGTCGACTTCGATGTGCAGCTTCCCGCCATTGGCGTTGCGCCAGTCTCCGGCGCGCTTCACCTTTTCCATCATCTCGGGCCGGAACGGTTGCCCGCCGAAACCGGGATGCACCGTCATGACGAGCAGCAGATCGATCATCGCCAGATACGGCTCGACGGCGGAAAACGGCGTCGCCGGATTCAAGGTGAGACCGACGCCGCAACCGGCGGCCCGAACCGCACCGAGCGTTTTCGCGACATCATGTTTCGCTTCCGGCTCGACGTGCACCGTGATGGAGTTCGCGCCCGCTTCGAGGAAACGCGGGATGTAATGATCGGGGTGTTCGATCATGAGATGAACATCGAGCGGAAGCTGCGTGTGCTTCCGCACGGTGGCGACAACGGCGGGCCCGAAGGAAATGTTATCGACGAAGTGGCCATCCATGATGTCGAGGTGGAGCCAATCGGCGCCGGCTTTTTCGGCGCGCGCGATCTCGGCTTCGAGATGAGAAAAATCGGCCGCGAGGATGGAAGGAGCGACCAGGATTTTTTCGGGCGTCATAAGAAGCGTCGCAGAAACAGCCGGGAAACGTCCAACGTCCAACGTCCAACGTCCAACGTTCAATTGGAGAGAGAAAGCGTCCCACTCATGAGCGCGTCTTGGAAGCGCCTCGCTGATTATTTCAGCGACGAATTCAGAGAAAGCCTTTGTCGTTGGACGTTGGATGTTGAGCGTTGGACGTTGGACGTTCCGGCCGCAGGCCGGTAGTTTCCCTTGACGACGCCCGCGTCCGTTTCTAGATACTCCCAGTTTCAGCCGGTCGTGATCGCGGTATGTTTGCTGCGGAGATCGAAGCCAGCACGCGCTTCCGATGGACTGGGACGCGCGTTTGAGCGACTAATCTAAAGGCTAATTCATGTTTAACGGACTCTTTGGCTGGTTATCCAGCGACATCGGTATCGATCTCGGCACGGCGAACACGCTCGTCTACGTCAAAGATCAGGGCATCGTTCTGCGCGAACCATCGGTCGTCGCCGTCCAGGCGGGCACCAACAAAGTGCTTGCGGTCGGAGATGAAGCGAAGCGCATGCTCGGTCGCACGCCGGCGAACATCGTGGCGGTGCGGCCGTTGAAAGACGGCGTGATCGCAGACTTCGAAGTGACGGAAGCGATGCTGCGTCACTTCATTCAAAAGGTGCACGGGCGCCGGGTGCGCGCGAAGCCCCGGGTCGTGATCGCGGTGCCGTCCGGCATCACCGAAGTGGAGAAACGCGCGGTCCGTGAATCAGCCACGCATGCGGGCGCGCGAGAAGTTTATCTGTTCGAGGAACCGATGGCGGCGGCGATCGGGGTTGGCCTTCCGGTGCAGGATCCGGCGGGCAACATGATCATCGACATCGGCGGCGGGACGACGGAGGTGGCGTTGATCTCGCTTTCCGGAATCGTGTTCAGCCGCAGCGTGCGCGTGGCGGGCGATGAGCTGGATGAAGCGATCGTGCAATATATGAAGCGCGCTTACAATCTGATGATCGGCGAGCGCACCGCGGAAGAAATCAAAATCAAGATCGGCTCGGCATATCCGAGCGAGAAAGAGACGAGCGTGGAAGTGAAGGGGCGCGATCTCGTGGCCGGCTTGCCGAAGACGTTGATGATCACGTCGCAGGAAGTGCGCGAAGCTTTGCTCGAACCGATCTCGACCATTGTCGATTCGGTGCGGATCACGCTCGAGCGTTGCCCGCCGGAATTATCGGCGGACCTGGTGGACCGCGGACTGGTGCTGGCCGGCGGCGGGGCGTTGCTGCGTGGGTTCGATAAACTTTTGAGCGAAGAAACAGGTTTGCCTGTCCATGTTGCCGAAGATCCCCTGAGCGCCGTCGCGGAAGGAACTGGCAAATGCCTCAATGAACTTAAATTTTTGCGTCAGGTGGCCTCGACCGATCGCAACTGGCGATAACGTGGCATCGGCTTCCAGCCGATGGACGATCGTGGGCTGGAAGCCCATGCCACGGCCATGAACCGCACGAGCATCATCGCGCTGGTCATCTTCGCGGCGATCCTGGCTTATTTTCTCAGCTTCGGCGCGGACAGCACACGCAAGCTCCAGGCCGGATTTTACCAGGTCATCTCGCCGTTTCTTTCGAGCGGGTCGGGCATCAAAAAGCAAATCACTTCGGTGAAGAGCGGCCTGCAAACCCTGGAGGAATTGGAGCGCGATAACGCTTCGCTCAAGGTGGAGAACCGCTCGCTCAAGGCGACGAATCAGGCGCTGCGTGACGTCGAGCACGAGGTCAACCGGTTGCGCCGCGCCCTCGATTATCGTGAGCGTTCCGTCTTCCGCCTGGTGCCCGCCGAGATCGTGACGCGCGATTCCTCCACCTGGTGGCGGACGGTGACAATCAACCGCGGAAAAAATGACAAGGTCGAACCCGACATGCCAGTGGTGACGGACGAAGGCCTGGTCGGCAAGACGACGA